>JAQXNS010000076.1 GCA_029098125.1 bacterium | reverse complement strand
TAATGGAAAAGATGTTTCAATTTCAGTTTCTTTAGCTTCAAAATCTAAATATTTCCCTTTATAAACTCCTGCATAATCTAAAGTTGATTCCTCGTTAAAATAAGCTTCAACAATTTTTTTATTTTCAACTTTAACTATTTTTATTGGAGTGGCTTTTTTATAAATTAAGCAAATATTATTTTCTAAAAGATATTTTGCTGTTTCATTTATTTCATTTTCAAGAATCATACCACGATTTGAATAATTAATAATTTCGTTATTTTCAGTAAGATTCCATTTAACTTTTATCATTTAATCTCCTCTTCAACGAAATTATAGAAATCAACGTTTGTACAATTTTTATCTTTAATGATTTTGATTAAGGCTTTTCTTATTGGTCCTTGAAGATGTGGATTCTTTAAAAGTACTTTGATATATTCTTTTTTTAAAATTGATTTATTCTTTAAGAACGCATCGTAAAGGAGCATTAAGTTTTTAGCGTCACTTTTTGGATCATGATGATAACCATAAGGTGTAATTTTGAAAACTTTTAATACGTTAACAAGTGAAAGCTGTTCATTTTTATCACTTCTGATGTAATTTGAGATTACATGTGCTAAATCAATATTTTTTTGACGAATTCTTTGAATAAATTCATCATTTTCTAGATGATATAGGGCAGAAGTTTGATGCAAAAGCTTCATATCGAAGCTACCATAAGTCATAAATGAGGTAAAATTTAGATTTTCGCCAACATATTTTTTCAATCTTTCAATAGCTGAAACAAATGAAACACCTTCTTTATTTAACAATTCTTGATTGATTCCAGTTAAATTTTCAATTAATCCATCAACAGAAGTGTCAGTGTAAACATATATTTTTATGCCCTCATCACATTTTTTTATCATTTTTTTATTGTCAAGTTCTGCCTTTATAGCGCCAATTGCTATAATTTCTTGCGAAAATTGTGTGGCTTCAAAGTCTAAAAATATAATTCGATTTGAATCATTTAATAATTCGTTAATTGTTTTCATTAAAAATTATTATAAATAAAGTTAGTATCAATTCCAAATGATTTTGTACTTTGTATTTTTTTCAAATTTTATTAATTTCCTTGCGCTATGATTTATTGAAATAAATGCATTAATTTTATATAATTTAGAAGTTAGGAAAAGCATGAAGTTAATAGTTAGTTTTAAATAAATTTTAAATAAAAAATTTAAAACAACTCCAAATGGATATGATCCAGATGAAGTTGATGCTTTTTTAGACAAAATTCTTGATGATTATAGAAATATTGATAAAATAATTGCTTCTTTTGATGAAGAAATTATTCGTTTAAAAAGAGATAATGAGTCATTAAAAGCTACAATTAGAGATAAAGAACAAGTTATTTCTATTCAAAAAAGTAAAAATTTTGCATTAACTAATTCTCATGAAGGAAATTTAGACAATTTAGAACTTCTTCAACGTTGTTCTAAATATGAAAAGAAACTTTATGAGTTAGGTGTTGATCCTAATAAAATTAAATAACCTTTCAGTCCAAGCAATCGCTGGTCACTTGTTGATTAGAGGAAAGTCCATGCTCGCACATTCTGAGATGAATGTAGTGTTTAAGTTAGTATAAAAAATAAAGCTAAGTACTTTGGAGAAAGTAACGGCGAAGGGAAATCTAAAAGTTTACTCATGATGTACCTTTGTAACGTGCCACAGTGACGAATAACCCGAAAGGGTGAGATGAAACGCGGTAAACCCCTTAAGCGAGAAACTCAAATTTTGGTAGAGGAAATCGATTAAAAGAAATGAATTTTAATTGGTAAGTGAAAACTTAGATAAATGGTTGCATAAACATAACATGGCTTATGGACTGAATACTCACATAAGGCTTTTTTATGAAAAATATTAATTTACCTACAAAAATAACTATTTCTAGGATAATTTTAGCTACTTTGCTAATAATTTTTGTTATTTTAACGTACATTTTAGACCAATTTGAGGTTATAAATGTTGCAGAAACCTTCAATATATATTTAACAAATAGTACTTTTGAATCAGTTGTTGTAGGACCAAATTATACTGGACCAAAAATTAATGGATTAAATTTGATTATTTTTGGCGTATTTTTAATTGCTAGTTTAACTGATTTTGTTGATGGATGTCTAGCAAGAAAATTAAATCAAGTTACAGATTTAGGAAAATTTTTAGATCCAATCGCTGATAAAATGCTTGTTAATTCAATGATGATATTTTTATCATTAAATTTTATTACGCTAGCCGATAATGTAAAATTACCATTTTTTTGTGTGATCATTATGATTGTTAGAGATCTTGTTGTTGATGGTTTAAGATTCATGGCTGCACAAAAAAATGTTGTAATTGCTGCAAATATTTATGGAAAGCTAAAAACAGCAACACAAATGATTGCTATTTGTATTGTTTTCTTAAATGGTTTCCCATTTAATTATTTTGATTATAATTGGCCAACATATTTACATATTTCTGATTGGCTTTGTTATATCGCCACATTCTTTAGTGTTTTAAGTGGTGTAATTTACGTAAAACAAAACATAAATGTATTAGGAGGTAAAACAAATGAATAGTGCCCATGCTCTTATTGAAAAATTAGTTGATAAAAACTTAACAATTGGTGCTGTTGAATCATTTACAGGTGGTTTATTTGGCAAAACATTGACTGATGTTCCTGGTTCAAGCAAAGCATTTAAAGGTTCTTTAGTTACTTATAGTGATGAATCTAAAGTTAATATTCTTGGAATTCCTGAAGAATTCATCAAAGAAAACGGCGTTGTCAGCTATGAAACATGTCAACAAATGGCAATTAAAGGTCAAAAATTATTAAATGTTGATATTTGTGTCGCATTTACTGGAAATGCTGGACCAGATGTTTGCCAAGATGGAACAGCTGTTGGTGAAGTATATATGTCAATAGTTTATAAAGGTCAAGCTTGGCCAATCCCATTAAAACTTGAAATGACACGTGAAGAGCTTCGCAAATATTGTGTTGAAACTGCAATTAGCGCAATTTCTTCAATTATTTGAGATTTAAATATATAGAATTCAAAAAATTTTAAAATTTTTCAAAAATTTTTAAAAAAATTATTTTTCGCGTCTTCTATTTAAGTGAAAGGAGTTTTTTATGTCAAAAGAAAAATCAAATAGTTCAGAGACATTGCAAACCGTTCTTCAACAAATAGAGCGTGAATTTGGTAAAGGATCGGTTGTTAGACTTGGTGATAAACCAAAAGTTGACGTTGAAGCATTATCAAGTGGATCTATTTTACTTGATAGTTGCTTAGGTATCGGCGGATACCCAAAAGGAAGGATTATAGAAATTTATGGTCCTGAAAGTAGTGGTAAGACCACATTAGCATTAACTGCAGTTGCAGAAGCTCAATCTAAAGGTGGAATTGCTGCTTATATTGACGCAGAGAATAGCATCGATCCAGAGTATGCTAAAAATTTAGGTGTAAATATCGATGATTTGATTTTAAGTCAGCCAGATAGTGGCGAAGAAGCACTTGAAATCGTCGAATCTTTAGCAAGTAGTGGAGTTTTTTCACTCATAGTTGTTGATAGCGTTGCAGCTCTTGTTCCAAAAGCTGAACTTGATGGTGCAATGATTGATTCAAGCGTAGGTCTTCAAGCAAGAATGATGTCAAAAGCTATGAGAAAAATTACTGGTGTTTTATCGAAAAATAACTGTACAGTAATTTTTATAAATCAACTTAGAGATAAAGTTGGAGTTATTTACGGAAGTAATGAAACAACAACTGGCGGAAGAGCATTAAAATTTTTCGCTAGTGTAAGAATAGACATACGTAGAAGCGAAGCAATTAAAGACGGAATTAATATTATTGGAAACACATGTAATATTAAAGTAGTCAAAAATAAGGTTGCTCCACCATTTAGATCATGTAAAATTGACATAATTTATGGAAAAGGCATATCAAAAGAGGGCGAACTTCTTGATTTAGGACTTGAATATGGTTATGTCAAACGTAGTGGTTCATGGTATGAAATTTATGGAGAAAGAATGGGCCAAGGTCGAGAAACAGCAAAACAATTCCTGGCTGAAAACACTGATATTCGAGATAAATTAAAAGAAAATATTGTTTCAAATTTTAAAGTTGAAAACAATTCTGAAGAAACAACAGAACTTTTATAAATTGCTAAATTATTCGAAGCGTTAATTCGCTTCGAATATTATCATGATATTTTCTCTATTTTTTATGCATAAGTACGATGTACTAATATTATAAAGGAGAGAAAAAATGATATTTGTTAACGAAGGTTCTTTAGAATCTTGGGTTTGGGTATTAATTATTGTTGGTGCAGTTGTATTAACAGCTGTTGTCACAATTGTTATTTATTCATTTGTACCAAAATTTAAAGCCAACAGAGCTCAACTTAGCGCAGATAAAATTATCAATGATGCTAATGTTAAAGCAGAAAAAATATTAAAAAATGCAAAAATTGATGCAAAACAAACAGTTTTTGAGTTAAAACAAGAAGCTGATAAAGACATTAAAGAAAGAAAACAAGAAGTAATTAAACAAGAAGATAAGTTACTTCAAAGAGAAAAATCAATTGATGCAAGAGATCAAGCACTCTTAAAAAAAGAGCAAATGATTGAAAACAAAGAAAGAAATCTTGACAATCAAATAGAAGAAAACAAGAAAAAAGCTGACGTTTTAAATCAAAAAATCAATTCAATTTTAGTTGAACTTGAAAATATCGGAAAACTCACTGAAAAAGATGCTCGTGAAGAGATTTTTAGAAGAGTTGAAGAAAAAGAGCAACTTAATATTGCTAAATATATGAAAGAAAAAGAGGAAGAAGCTGAATCAAAAGCTGAAGAAATGTCAAAAGAAATTCTTTCATTAGCAATTGCTCGTAATGCTCAAGAAGTTACAACCGAAAGAACAATTACAACAATTTCTTTACCAAATGATGAAATGAAAGGAAGAATCATAGGTAGAGATGGAAGAAATATTAAGTCATTAGAGCAAATTTTAGGTGTTGATATTATCATTGATGATACACCAGAAGCACTAACAATTTCTTGTTTTAACCCTGTAAGAAGAGAAATTGCTTCAAGAGCATTAAATATTCTTATTAAAGATGGAAGAATTCAACCAGGAAGAATCGAAGAAGTTGTTGCTAAATGTCAAAAAGAAGTCAATGAAGTCATTAGAAAAGCTGGTGAAGATGCTGTTAATAAGCTTGGAATCGTCAATATGAATAAAGAACTCATTGCTTTAATTGGTAGATTAAAATACAGAACAAGTTATGGACAAAATCAATTAGCACATTCTATTGAAACTGCTCAATTATGTGGAACTATGGCAAGTGAACTTGGATTAAATGCTCAACTTGCAAAACGTGCAGCATTATTGCATGACCTTGGAAAAGGATTAGACTTCGAAATGGAAGGCTCACACGTTGAACTTGGTTCTAGATTTGCTAAAAAATATGGTGAAAATGACATAGTTATCAATGCAATTGAATCTCACCATGGTGATGTACCATGTAAATCAATCATTGGCTACCTCGTTCAAGCAGCTGATACATTAAGTGCAGCACGTCCAGGTGCAAGAAGTGAAACACTTGAAACTTACATTAAACGTGTTGAACAACTAGAGACAATTTGTAAATCCTACGATGGTGTTCAAACTTGCTATGCAATGCAAAGTGGTAGAGAAGTTAGAGTTATGGTTATTCCAGAAAAAATTAACGATCTTCAAGCTTTCAAATTAGCAAGTGATATTAAAGACAGAATTGAAAAAGAAATGACATATCCAGGACAAATTAAAGTCAATGTCATTAGAGAATATAGAGCAATCGAAACTGCAAAATAATGAATATTTTATTTATTGGTGACATAGTTGGAAAAGTTGGAAGAAAAGCATTAAAAGAAAATCTTCAAACTGTAAAAGAGAAATATGATATCGATTTTGTCATAGCAAACGGCGAAAACATCTCAAAAGGAAAAGGTATGAGTGAAAATCATTACCATTTCCTTGTTGATATTGGCGTAGATTGCGTTACTTTAGGTAATCATTATAAAGATAAGGATGACACAGTCGGCTTCTTAGATTTTTATGACAACATTTGTCGCCCATTAAATATCAAAGAAAAAGTGCCTGGTGTTGGATCGATAGTTTTCGATGTTGATGGAATTTTAATTCGAGTTACAAATCTTCTTGGCGAAGCTTATTCCTCAATTGAGGTCACAAATCCATATGAAGAAATATCAAAAATCATTCAAGATGATGTAAGTGACATCCATATTGTCGATTTTCACGCTGAAGCAACTGGAGAGAAAAAAGCGTTTGCGTATGCATTAAGAAATACAGTTAGTGCAGTGATTGGTACACATACCCATGTTCAAACTCGAGATGCTCAAATTTTAAAAGATGGAGTTCTCTATATAAGTGATGTTGGAATGTGCGGATCATACAACAGCGTTTTAGGTACCGAAATTGAAAGTGTAATCGATCGTGAAATTCTTCATAAACCAAATGCTCACTTTTCGTATTTAGATGACGATGATACATTATTTTCAGCAGTTGTTATGAAATTTAACAATTTGACGTTCAAAGGAGAGTCAATTACTCCTTTATATATTATTAATAGGAAAGGAAAATAACTATGGCTAACATAATTTATAAAAATATGCCTGATATGAATGAAGGCAGAAAAAGAGTTCAAAAGCCTAATACTATTATTTATGATTATGAACCTAGTGAAAAATTAATTTCTAAATTTAAAGGTAAAAAAGTATATATTAGCACCTACGGTTGCCAAGCAAATATCCGTGACGAGGAAACTATTTTAGGTATTTTATCAACAATTGATATGGAAAGAACCTTAAATCCTATTGAAGCAGATATTGCAATTTTAAACACTTGCGCTGTTAGAGAAAACGCAGAAGATAAAGTTTATGGCGAAATTGGTGAATTTAAAGCTATAAAAGCTAAAAATAAAGAATTAATCTTGATGCTTTGTGGATGTATGGTTGAACAAAAACACATTATTGAGTTTGTTCTTGAAAAATATCCTCAAGTCGATGTAATTTTTGGAACTCATAATATACATGATTTATTAAAAATCCTCGATGATTTCATCTTAAAACATAAAAGATATGTCGATGTTAGTTCAAAAGAAGGCGATATTATTGAAAATTTACCTGTTACAAGAATTGATAATTACAAGGCTTTTGTAAATATTAGCTATGGATGTGACAAATTTTGCACTTATTGCATCGTTCCTTATACAAGAGGAAAAGAAAGAAGCAGAAATATTAAAGATATTTTAAAAGAATGCAAAGAACTTGTTGATAGTGGTTATCAAGAAATTACACTTCTTGGTCAAAATGTTGATAGTTATGGAAAAGATCTTGATGATGGAACAAATTTTGCAATTTTACTTGAAGAAGTTGCAAAACTTGGTATCCCAAGATTAAGATTTTTAACCAGTTATCCTAGTGATTTCAAAGATGATGTCATTGATGTTATTGCAAAATATGACAACATTATGAAATATATCCATCTTCCAATTCAAAGCGGATCAGATTCAGTCTTAAAAAGAATGGGTAGAAGATATACAAGCGAAGAATATTTAGCTTTAGTTGATAGAATTAGAGCAAAAATTCCAAATATTGCTCTTTCAACCGATATTATTGTTGGTTTTCCAAACGAAACTTATGAAGAATTTTTAAAAACAATCGAAATTTCTAGAAAAGTCGATTACACAAGTGCATTTACATTCATTTATTCTCCAAGAAAAGGCACTCCAGCAGCAAAACTTGTTGATAATGTAACTTATGAAGAAAAATCAAAACGTTTTAAAGAATTAGTTGATGCATTAGCAATTGATTTCAATAAACATGCCAATGAAATGGTTGGTAAAACATATGAAGTTTTAGTTGAAAGCGTTTCAAAGAAAAATAAAGAAATGCTTAGCGGCTATCCATACAACAACAAAGTCGTCCATTTTAAAGGTGATGAAAGTTTAATTGGAAAAATAGTTAAAGTTAAGATAACTGAGAATCATCTATATTCACTTCTTGGAGAAATTGTAAATGAATGATTCTTTGCCCATCGCTAAAAAAATAAACGAAGAATTAAAAAATCATCCATTAATTGTTGAATTTAAATCGGTAGAACATGATTTTTTAAATTCAGAATACCTAAAACAATTAAAAAATGAGATGAATTTTTATAAAAAATGCACAATGGATGATGAAACAAGAAAAAAATATCTCAATCTTAAGAAAACTTATGATTCAGATCCACTTGTCTGCAATTATCTAAGATTAAAAGAAGAAGTTGAAGAATTTAAACAAGAAATTATTGATTACATTTTAAAATGATTTATGCAATTTTAGGTCCAACATGCTCTGGAAAAAGCGATTTAGCAGAAGCAATTTCATTAAAAAAGAACTGTCCTGTCATTAATTTTGATGCTTTTCAAGTTTATAAAGAAATTAATAAAGGAACAGCTAAACCTGATGAAGAACTTTTGAATTCAAATCGTTATTTTCTTTACGGATTTAAAAGTATAAAAGAAGATTATAATATTTCACTTTATCAAAATGATGGAAGAAAACTTTTAGAAAAATATAAAAATCAAGATGTTGTTTTAGTTGGTGGAAGTGGATTATATTTAAAAGCATTACTTTTTGATTACAACCTTTTAGAAGAAGATCCAATGCCTGAAAACTATAAATCCGATGTAAGTAATGAGATTTTATATGAAGAATTGTTAAAAATCGATTCAGAAGATGCTCTAAAAATCGGAAAAAACAACAGAAAAAGGCTTTTAAGAGCTCATTATGTCTATGAAACTCATAAAAAATCCAAAACTGAGTTAAATGACAATGGAAAAAATAAATTATTATACGATGATGTAATTTTTATTGGTTTAGATATCGATCGTGAAATTTTATATAAAAACATCAATAAAAGAGTTGATTTAATGTTCGAAAATGGCTTAAAAGAAGAAGTTGACGAACTTTTTAATAAATTTGATAAATCGTTAAGAGCGTTTCAAGCTATAGGTTATAAAGAATTTTTGCTAAGCGATGATATTGAATTTGTAAAAGAAAAAATCAAATTAAATACAAGACGATACGCAAAAAGACAATTTACATTTTTTAAACATCAATTTGATAACGTCAACTGGTTTAAAACAAAAGATGAAGCTTTAAACTTCGTTTTAGGAGAAGAAAATGGCGATCGAAGATAGAACAAAAATTTTGCTTGGACCTAACTACGAAAAAATGGGAAAAATTAAAGTTTCTATTGCTGGAATTGGCGGTGTTGGTTCAATTATTCCTTTAATTTTAGCAAGAACTGGTGTTAAAAAATTTGTATTAGTTGATAAAGATGTTGTAGATTCTTCAAATTTAAATCGTCAAATTGCATATGATTTTCAAGATATAAATACTAGAAAAATAGATGCAATTTCACAAAAAATTGAAAAAATATCTCAAAATATAGAAATTTCTACTCATTTTTCAAGAATTGACGATACTTTTGATTTTGAGATATTTAAAGATTCTGATTTTATAGTTGATGCAATTGATGATTTGCATGCAAAAGTTTTGCTAATAAAATACGCATTGACTAATAACATTAAAATAATTTCAAGTTTAGGAATGGGAAATCGAATCGACTCAACTAAAATAGAAATTACTAAATTGAACAAAACAACAGAGGATCCTCTTGCTAGAAAATTAAGATATCTTTTAAAAAAAGAGGGTCTTGATATTTCAAAAATTGATGTATGCTATTCAAAAGAAAAACCAATCGTTAAAGATAAAGTTATAGCTTCAATTGGTACTGTCCCAAACGCTGCAGGACTTGCAATTGTTAGCGAAATTGTTAAAAAAGTATGTATGGAGTAATTTTATGAGATTAGAAAGAATTGATAAGGTTGCAAAAAAGTTCGGAATTGATGAAAAATATCTATCTTTTTATGGAAATTATAAAGCTAAAGTTGATAGTTCACTTTATGAAGATAATAAAAATAAGGAAGATGGAAAATTAATTTTAGTAACTGCAATTACTCCAACAAAAGCTGGCGAAGGAAAAACAACCGCAACAGTTGCATTACTTGATGGATTAAATTCAATCGGTGAAAAAGCAATTGCATGTTTAAGAGAGCCATCTCTTGGTCCGGTTTTTGGGTTAAAAGGCGGTGCAACAGGTGGCGGAAAGGTTACTGTTGAACCAAGTGAAGACATAAATTTGCATTTTACTGGCGATATGCATGCATTAACTAGTTCAATAAATTTAATTAGTGCAATTATTGATAATCATATTTATCAAGGTAACGAATTAAACATAAATCCAGAAAAAATCATCTGGAAACGTGCCTTAGATATGAATGATCGTGAACTAAGAACAATTGAAATTGGACTTGGAAGCGATAAAAACGGAATTAAAAGATTAGATCATTTTGAAATTACTGTAGCAAGTGAATTAATGGCTATTTTATGTATTTCTAGCGATGAAAATGACTTTATCAGACGTGTAAACGACATAATTGTTGCATATTCTTATGATGAAAAACCAATTTATCTTAAAGATTTAAGAATTTCAAAAGCAATTTTAAAATTAATGAAAGAAGCTTTAAAACCAAATATTGTTCAAACTCAAGAACACAATTTGGCATTTATCCATGGTGGGCCTTTTGCAAACATCGCTCACGGTTGTTCTTCATTAATCGCAACAAAAACTGCATTAAAAATTTCGCCTATTGTCATAACTGAAGCTGGATTTGCTGCAGATTTAGGCGCAGAAAAATTTCTTGATATAAAATGTAGAATCGGAAACCTTAAGCCAAGTGCAACTGTACTTGTCGCCACAATTAGAGCTCTAAAAATGCATGGTGGTGTGGATTTTGAAAATTTAAAAACTGAAAACCTTGAAGCGCTTGAACGCGGATTTAAAAATTTAGAGCAACATTATCAAAATTTAAGGAAATATGACATTCCTGTTATTGTTGCAATTAATCACTTTAAAGATGATACAGAAAATGAAATTAAACTTTTAGAACAATTACTTGCAAAAAATTATTATCCATATGCATTTTTGGATGGATTTTTAAATGGTGGAAAGGGTTCTCAAGAACTTGCAACAAAGGTTTTAGAAGTTTTACATACTAAAAAATCAAATTTCCATCCTATTTATAATATAGAAGATAGCATTGAAAATAAGATTAGAACTATCGCAAAAGAGATTTATAGAGCCGATGATGTTGTATTTTTGCCTGAAGCAATTGAAAAAATTAAAGAAATTAAAGCTTTAAAACGCGATAATTTACCAATCTGTATGGCAAAAACACAATCAAGTTTTTCCGATAATCCTTCATTAATCAATACTCCAAGAGATTTTAAAATCACTGTTAGAGATTTAAAATTATCAAACGGTGCTGGATTTATTGTAGCTTATTGCGGAAATATTTTAACAATGCCAGGTCTTCCAAAAATTCCTCAAGCTGTAAAAATGGAAGACTTATAGGCGCTGGCCCCTTTTTAATAGTTATTTATATCAATTTTTGATAGAATTCAGTTATGAAAGATGCAAATCATAGTAAAAAAATAGATAGTATTCTCAACGAAGAACTTCCAGTTGGTGATGAAGAGAATCTAAAATCCACTTCAGATAAAACAATTGATATCAGTGGAAAAAGATTTGAAACCATCAATGAAGCAGTTGAAGAAGACATAAAAGAAGAAAACGATCTCAAAGAAAAAGCAAAGAAAGATGGAGATAAAAAATACAAATATTTTATCTATCTTGCTTTGATTTTAATAATCACTTGTATTGTTGTTTTATATAATCTTTTTAAAACTACTGATCAAATTGATCCAAATGATGGTCATACAATGACTGTTCTTGAATTTTTGCCAAGCATGATAAAGGGTATGAATATTCCATATTTTTTAATATTTGTTGGCTCGATTATCCTTGGTATTTTAGGAAATTCGCTTAGTTTATTGCTTTTTGCAAAATTATATACTCGTCATTATAAATATCATCAAGCAGTTGCAAACACTATGATTGGCGGTTTTTATAGTGCGATTACTCCGGGTGCAAGTGGAGGACAATTTGCTCAAGTCATAACTTTTAAAAAACAAGGTCTACCAGTTGCAAATAGTGCATCAATTTTTGTAATGTCATTTATTGTTTATCAAACAGTTTTGATATTTATGGGCGTAATTTCTTTAATTTTTGGCTTTAAAGACGTTACAAAAATTGAAATTATTCCAATTACAATTGGCGATTTTGCTTTCTCAATCCCTATGTGGATATTCATTGCTTTTGGATTTTTACTAAATTTAATCGTAATTCTTGCATTATTTTTTATGTCATATTCAAGAAAATTCCAAAATTTTATTCTAAATTTTGTTGTTGGTTTGCTTGCAAAAATGCACATCATTAAAGATCCTGAAACAAAAAGAAGAAATATTCGAATTCATGTTGAAAATTATCGTATTGAACTTAGACGTCTTCAATCAAATATTCCATTCACTTTATTAATTTCCTTTATAACTTTTCTTTTATTAATAAACACTAATTTACAACCATTTTTGTGTGGAATTTCGTTAAATGCATTTGATTTTTCGAATATAAATGTCTTTGAAAAGATGTTTCAATCTGTAATTTATTCAAATTTCCACCAAATGGTTACTGGTTTAATACCAATTCCAGGTAGTGCTGGTATCTCAGAAATCGTTTTTTCATCACTTTTTGGTGTAACTAGTGGCTATTTCACTGAAGAATTTTATGGAATCGGTGGTATTTCAATCTTATTATTATTCTGGAGATTTATGACATTTAATATACCATTTATCGTTAATGGAATTGTTGCTGCAACATATAAATCAAGAGGCTTGCCAGTTAAAGAAAGAATTATTCCAGTTGGCAATAGAACAACAATGTTAACAATTCAACTTGAAACATTTAATGAGCGTAAATTAACTAGTGATATTGCTTATGAAACTGCAGTTCATGATAGAAAAGAGCTTTTAAGCAAGGTAAAAGAGTCGAAGAAAAGAAAAAATTCTACTAAAAATCATAAAAAAGTTATTAAAGACGAAGGTGAAAAAGAATGAATATAGCAATTTTTACTGACACATATTTGCCTGAAATCAATGGAGTTGCTGTAAGTTGCGATTCATTGTTCAATCTTTTAAGAAAGAATGGACATAATGCCTACATTGTCACAACAAGTGCTGAAAAAAATACGTCTTTTAAAGATAATGTTTTAAGAATTCCAGGATTAGAACTTAAAAAATTATATGGTTACCATCTTTCTTGGTTTTTTAATGCAAAAGCTTATCGTATATTAAAAAGCCTAAAATTAGATTTAGTTCATATAAATACTGAATTTGGAATCGGTCAATTTGGTTTAATTGTTGCATCAAAATTTAAAATTCCAACTGTCTATACATATCATACAATGTATGAAGACTACACATATTATGCAACAAAAGGATATTTTGATCGTTTTTCAAAGTGGGCAATTCGAGAATTTGATAAAGCCTGTATGAATAGAGCAAACGAAATAATTTCTCCAAGTGAAAAAACAAAAATATATATTAAATCAATCGGTGTTGAAAAATATATTAATATCGTTCCAACGGGATTTGATTTTACTAGATTTTTAAAGACAGAAGAACATTACAAAAAAGCCTTAGAGATTAAAAAAGAGTACAAAATACCCGAAAATAAGAAAATTTTGCTCTGTTTAGGGCGAATCGCTCAAGAAAAAAGCTTTGATGTCATTATCCATGGTTATTCAAATTATTTAAAAACTCATGACAAAAATGAAACAATACTTATCTTTGTTGGCGATGGGCCTGATAGAGCTAGTCTTGAAGAATTAGTTAAAGAATTAAAATTAGAAAACAATATTGTTTTCTTAGGCAAAGTTAGCAATTCTCTCGTTCCATATTTTTATATGATAAGTGATGTTTTCTTAAATGCATCAATTAGCGAGACTCAGGGATTGACTTTCATGGAAGCGATGGCGAGTTCTCTCCTTGTTCTTTGCAGATTTGATAACAATTTAGTTGGAGTTATTGATAATAATAAAACAGGGTTCTTTTTCCAAGATATCAACGATTTTTCAAATAAATTAGATTATGTTTTAAATTTAGACGAATCAGCAAAAGACAAAATAAAACAAAATGCATTTAATTCGATTGATGCTTTCTCAGAAAAAACATTTTATAACAATATTATAGAGGTATATAAACGTGCAATTAGAAGAAATTGGTAGTATAAGACATTTAATTAATTACAAAATTAAAGGAAATCATGTAATTTTACTCACTGAAAACGAAAAAATTAAGATTTTTTTGGCAACTTTCAATTATTTTAAATTAAAAATCAATCAAGAAATAAGCAGAAATTTATTAGTCGAAATTGCTCGTTATGATAAAAGAGAAGAAGTAAAAATATATCTTAAAGGACTTTTATATAAACGTCCATATAACGAAAAACAACTATATCAAAAAGCACTTGCTAAATTTGATTCACCAAAAGAAGTTGCTCTTGCAATGAAAGATTTAAAACAAAGTTCAATTGTTGATGAAAAAGACTATATCGATAATTATTTAGAATATTTTAAGAAAAATAATTATGGAAAATATTTCATTATGAACTATTTTATCGAACAAGGAACAAGAAAAGATTTTGTTAATAAGCTCGTTTTTAACGAAGATGAAGAAAAAGAAAAAGCAAGAAATTACTTTGATAGCGTAAAAAATAAATATGTTGGAAGTAATTTTACAAAGCAAAAGAAAAAAATATACGATTTAATGATTTTAAGGGGATTTGATCCTGAAGTTATCATTGATTTATTATCTCATCTTGAAATAAATACTGATAAAGAAAGAAAAAATTTAGCTAAAGATTATCGAAAAACTAAAATTAAACTTAGCAATAAATTTGAAGGTTCAATGCTTGAATCAAGAATAGTTAACCGTTTAATTAATTTAGGTTATGAACTTTCGATGATTAGAGAAGTAATTAATGAAGAGGAAAGTAAGAATGATTAAAGAATTAGAACAAGGCGACGTAATTGATGGTGCTTACCTTATAAAAGATGCAGTTAAAGGTGTCACAAACGCTGGTTTAAATTATTTAACAATTATCCTTCAAGATTCTTCTGGATATTTAGAAGGGAAAAAATGGGAAGTAAGTGCTGATGATTTAAAAATTTGCTACCCTGGAAATATAGTTTATGTCACTGGAGAGACAAATACATATAAAGGAAAACTTCAAGCAAAGATTTTTTCAGTGAAAGAAGTTAATAAAAACAATATTGATTTAAGCGATCTTTTAATTGAATCACCAATAAAAATATCTATTTTAGAGGAAAAATTTAAAAATTACTTAAATAAAATTGTAAATCCAGACTGCAAAGCAATTTTAAACGATATTTTTGCCCGTTATTATAAGGATTTTAAAGAATTTCCAGCTGCTACGAAAAATCATCATGAATTTTATCATGGGTTGATTTACCATACGATTTCAATGTGTGAATTAGCAGAAATGATTGCTCATCACTACGAAGATGTCGATTTAGATTTATTAATTAGTGGTTGTTTGCTTCATGATTTAGGAAAAGTAATTGAATTAAGTGGAATAGTTGGAACAAAATATACAATTGAAGGTAATTTACTTGGTCATTTAACAATCGGAATGGCAATTATTAGAGAAACAGCTAATAAACTTGGTATAAAAAGTGAAGTCCCATTATTACTTGAACACATGGTTTTGTCACATCATGGTAAATTAGAATATGGTTCTCCAGTTTTGCCTCAAACAAAGGAAGCTTTAATACTATCAATTGTTGATGATTTAGACGCTAAAATGATGTCGCTTGAAAAAGCTCTAGAAGTAACTCCTGAAGGTGAAATGTCAGAAAAGATATTCCCTCTTGATAACAGATCATTCTATAAACCACAAAAATAGGAGAAAAAGATGGCAGAAAATAATAATTCAATTAAAAATTGGTTCAATAAAACAATAAAAGATATAGGTGATTCAATTAATGAATCACAAATCGAAAATGCTTATGATGAAAGTCACGATCATTTTTTAATTTATCAATATTCAAATAATATATTTGACACTGCAAAATCAGTTTATGGTGAATTTAATCCAAATGAGTTAGTTCTAACATATTATGGAAAAGAAGAATTCGATCTTTATTCTATTGTTGTTAACGAAAAAACTGATGAAGTATTCTTTAGTGTAAAATATCTTGATGATACATCAATTGAAGTAAATTACAACAATACTAAATATATTCGAACTGCTAAAAGATTATTACTTTCAAGAGAAGTAAGAGAAGTTAAAGTAGTTAAAGTTAAAGATAAGTATTATATTTACGAAAAACCAGAAAATAATTAACAAATAAAAATAGATGAAATCAATCGATTTCATCTATTTTTTTACAAAACTATAAATTATTATAAATTATCTTTGATTTCTTCAGCTACTTTTGGAAGATTTACATCTTTTAATTCTTTAAATTCAAGTCTGAAACCATCTTTAGCAGTGTATCTTGGAATTACATGAACATGGAAGTGAGGTACAACTTGACCTGCAGCTTCATAAGAATTGATTAAAATATTAACACCTTTTGCACCTAATTGTTCAATTTGAACTTGTCCAATTCTTTGAGCAACATTCATAACCTTATTCATAATTGCTTTAGGTGTTGATAAAAAAGTAGAGTAGTGTTCTTTAGAAATAACTAAAGTGTGACCATATGTTACAGGATTGATGTCTAAAAATGCTAAAACATCTTCATCTTCATAAAGTTTTGTGCAAGGAACTTGACCTGCAACAATTTTACAGAAAATACAATTTGCATCAAATTTCATAAAAATTTCTCCTTTTTAATAAAAGCCCGGCAAATGCCAGGCTATTTTTAATTAATCTTCAAATAAATTTGGGAAGTTATCAACAAAGTAATCATAAACATCTTGATCATGGTAAGAAATGTTACATTGTTTGAGGAAGAATGTTAATGCGTTTGTTGTATAAGTTGAACCACTTGCAAGTGTATAAGCAGCAGTACGAGCTTTTTCTTCGATAACTAATTTATCAGCTTCGCTTGTTGCTTCAGAACCTGCGCCACTAGTAATTGAAATTTCTTCAGGTGTAATAACATCTTTTAATTCGATTAAGTAGAAGTTATCTCCATCTTGCCAAGTAATAGAATCAGAACGTGATGAGTAAGTATCTTTCATGAGGAAACTTCTCTTTTCATTATCTTTTTCATTTTGATAGATGAATGAACCTACTAAATATGTGTTACCATTTTTATTAGTTTGAGTAGCGCTATTCCATTCATTTACAAGACCATAGCTGTATAATTTGTTCTTAGCAGCATCTGGTAAAGATGAATTATCTTTTGTTTGCCAACTTTCTGTTGTGTAATCTTCAATTCTAATTCCATCAGTTTTAATAGCAAATCCTTCGATTGGACTGTAGTTAATGCTGTCAATTGAAGTAAATGTTGAATAATTTGTTGAATCATTTGTTTGAGGATCGTTAGTTAAAGTTGAGTATTGTTTAACTAAATTGTAGTAAGGAGTATTGATGTAGTACTTAAATTCTCTGTCATCGCCATAATTTTCGATATATTTTCCACCTTCATGGCCATCTTTGTCTTTTGATGGGTTATCGTTTTTAGCATCTCCAAAGATTTCTCTTGCTAATGATTTAGAAGCAGGATTAGCATCGACTTCATCAATTACTGATTTCCAAGCAACTTCAGCGATCTCATATTTTTCATTTGTTGTTTTATTGATATCAGCTTCGTCTGTTCCTGTGAAATATTGTTCAACAAAACTCTTAACAAATTTATCACCATTCTTTTGATCATTATTTGCAATTTTGATGAAATTGACTGATCTTGATTGAGTATTACCAATTGCACTATATTGTTCTTGAAGAATATATTGTTCAATTAATAATTTAGTAGTGATTCCTGGAAGAATTGAATTATTGACATAATCAAGATAATGATTGATGTGGAGGATTGATTTAATATTTTCAATACCTTCATCAGTATTTGTATCATATCTTCCATCAATTAAAGCACCAACTGTGAAACCTGTA
>JAQXNS010000075.1 GCA_029098125.1 bacterium | reverse complement strand
GAATAAATTCCAATTATTATACGACTTTTTTCAGGAGTAAAAATGCTATGTTTTTTATGATTTTGCTTATTATTTTCTTTTTTATTTACAAAATCATATCCACAACTTGGACAGAAATTTTTACCTTCGCGTCTTTTTGCTCCACATGCAGGACAAAAAGCAACATCATCACGATGTTCTTCTACTACTTTATCAACAAGTAATGTTCCATCTTCTCGACAAAAACATTCTTCATCGTTATATTCACGATTGCACATTGGACAAATTTTCATATAAGAAGCTCCTTATGACTTCTTATTATAGCAAATCAGAGCATTCGATTAAACAAAAATAGAGCGTAAATTCTTACGCTCTATTTTGATATTATCTTGATGCTTTAAGTGAATTTTGTCTAACTTCTTGAATGAAATCGTTGAGTTCTAGAGGTTTATAGAAATAATAACCTTGGAGCGCATCAACATTTTCATTACCTTTAATAAGTTCAACTTGTTCTTTTCTTTCAATACCAACTAAAGTAACTTTTAAACCATTATCTTTGCATTCTTTTGCAAGTTCAAGTAAAGAATCTGTTTTTGCAACGCTATTATCAAAATCGTTAATTATGTCACGAGAAATTTTAACTTCGTTGAATCCAAGTTTTTTAACATCTTCAACGTTTAGATATTTGCCTGTGTATTGGTCAAGTGCAAATGAGATCTCATAATTTTTTAATTTCTTAATTGCAGCTTTAACAATATCAATATTTTCTTTAACATCACCTTCATTTAATTCAAATGAAAGGAAATCATGATTGAAATTATATTCACTTGTCAATCTAGCAATATCATTAATAAAGAATTCATTTTCTTTAAAATATGATGAGTCAAGGTTAATTGATAATTTTTCGAGGTAATTTGTTCTAAAAACAACTTGGGAATATTGTTTGTAACTCTTACCAATTTGCTCAATAATTAAATTTGTAAAGGCATTGATCTTTTTATTATTAATTGCAACATCAATAAATTCATATGCGCCAATGTAATTATTAGTTAATGGATCTTTTAAACGAAGAAGAATTTCGCCACCTTCAATTAATTTATTAGAATTTTTAATTAAAGGATGAATTCTAAGTTCAAAGGCATGATTAACAAATGCTTCATCAAGTAACTCTAGAATATAATCTTCTCTTGACATGAAACGAACAATGTTTTCACTCTCAAAAATAAGTGAATTATCAAATCTTGGACTTTGTTTATTAAGAGAATTATTCATTTCTCTAAATAAATCAAAACAAGAATCAAACATTAAAGGATATGTAAATGCAAATGCTGTAACAAATATTCCTGAATCTATTTTGTGTTTCCCTTCATAAATTTTGATGAGTCGATTAATTTCTTCAACAAAATAAAACACATCATTTCTTACGCATTCATTTAAAATAAGAGCAAGAACATTGGTGTCATAAAGATAGACATTTTTAACTTCATTTTTTATATTTTTAAACTTTTCGCTTAATCTAATTAATATTTTGTTGTAAACAGCTTCGCCATAAGTAGTAATTAATGTATCTATGTTTTCTATTCTTAATAATAATATATATCCTCTACTTTTTGAGATGAATAAATTATTCATTCTTTCCTTAAACGAGAAAAGTGTATTTATTAATAGATCAGGATCGAATCTGTTTCTAAAATACATTGGATGTGAATTATCACTTGGTGATAAAAACATTGTTGCAAGGTCACTCTTATCGCTTGAATCAGAAGGATTATAAAAATATTGCACTTCATCAAGCGTAATTTTCTTTTTCTTTTTAACAAGTAAAGGACAATCTTCGCATGGAGCTTTTAAGTTATAAAATCTTTTATAGCAGATATCCCCAATTTCAAGTTCAGGATACATGTCTTTTAATGATATTGAATAATCTATAATAGTGAAATTTTTCTTGCTAATTGTGTATTTTTTATTATTTGTTACAAGAAGTAAGGTATCCATGTTACGTTTATTAAAATCAGCATAGATTCTTGCGTTATATTCATTAACGAAAGTTGAAATATTTAAAGAGTATAAATTTAAAAACTCTCTTTGAGAATTTGATAAGTATTCTTTTTTTGTAAAATTAAAGTAATATACGAGTCCCAGTGGTTTTCCTCCAACAAAGAAAACGTAAATATACCCTTCTTCAACACCTAATTTATTTAATAATCTTTTTAAATTATTTGGAGTATCGTCACTACTAGAAAAATAATATGATCCATCTATATCAACGCTATCAACAATATCTTTGCAGACTAGCTCATTGAACATGTAATTATCAATTTCTAAATCTTGGTATTGTTCAGATAAATAATTTGATCTAATTGTTGAAGTTGATGATTCACGATCTTTTGTTGCAACACCACACATATCATAATTTAGAAGCATTGAACAATATTTAATTATTTCCTTGATTGATTCAAAATATTCTTTGTCACTATATTCGTGAGTTTTAAAATTATTAATTACATCAACTAATTTTCCATAAGTTGCTTTATATTTTAAAATGTAGTTAGGATTTACACCATAATAATCAGCATCACGAGGAATATAAGATGAAATTGCTTCACCTTTTCTTTCAGCATAGCGAAGATGAGTCAATAAATCTGAAGCATTTGAATAAGGATAAATAACATAACTCATTCTTAAAGTTGTAATTGATGCTCCAAGTTTATAATCAAGAAGAATAAATTCTGAATTTATTTCTTCAAATTTTTTTCTAAAAGTTGACATATTATCAACTAAAGAAAGAAAACATAAAAATCTATTATGCTCTTCGCTATAAGAGACAATTAATTCATTAACTTTAAATTTTTCTTTTAAAGCTCTGACAAGTCTCCATTTTTCTTCTATAGATATTTCTTTTTCAACTTCTTGCTGGAATTTTATTGAAAATAAAATATCTTTTGCAGTTTTTGAAGCTTGAATTAATAATCCTAATTTTTCAATAAGAGCACTTTCTGAAACAACTTTTAAATCTTGAAAATCAACTAAATATGGAAAATTTATTGAGTAAATTGATATACTTTTTAAATCAAATAATTTTCTATTATTGTTAATTTTAGAGATTTCATTATTCATTTCATCAAATTCTTTATATTGTGAAAAATTGTAATATTCTAATCCACTTTCATTTAGTTGATTAATTTTTCCATAATTTTCAACTGTTTTATGAAACAATTCACCATAGAATATCTTTTTATTTAAAATAGTTGAGTAAATATTCAAACAAAGACTAAAAACTCCAAAAACATTTGATAAAACTAAAAATACAATAGTTAAAACATGATTTGTTCCTTTTAATGCAAAAATTGCAAATAATATTAAAAAAATTAAGGTTAAAGTTGCTCCAATAGAGGATAAAATAGTTCTAAGTTTTAAACCAATAGTAATACTTCTTTTTTCCATAGAGCCTCCTTAATGTGTATCAATAGAAATGGTATCATTTCTACCAATTTCAATAACAATTGATGTAACTATTTTCCCTAAATTTGCAAAACTTTTTAAGGCTTTAATCTTATCAGTGGTTGAAATATTTGAAGATAAATTATTAATAATTACCTTAAAAGAAATAAATGGGACATCTAAAAGATATGATGAAACTGCAACACCACCACTTGTCGTATCATAAACGATATTGTCAGAAGCACCTAAAACAAGTGATCCACTAGAAATATCATTTAATTCACCAATTTTTTGGATATTTTTATTCATGCTAATAAAAACACCTTCTTTGAATCCAGCAATCATAAATCTATTTGCAAATTCAGTTGCTAAATTAGCGAAATCTTGTGAAGAGTGAAATATTTTTCCAAAGTTAGGGATTTCACCAAGTGAACTTTTTGATGTTAAAGCTAGATCAACATCACCTAAAAGTATTGATTTTGAAACAACAATATCCCCTTTTTTGAATTCTTTTTCAATTCCTTGTCCAATTCCAACATTAATAACAAGTAATACATCATATTTGACAATTAAATATGAAGTTATAGCACTTGAAACATAATTTGAATAAACATCGTAGGCTAAAATTACATTTTGACCGTAAAGTTCGCCTTTAATAACATGCACTTTGCTTCTTAAAGTTTCTTCAATAGGATTTTTAAGTTGAGTTTCGTAATATAAAATATCATCATGCGATGAACCAAGAATGAGAATCATTGATTAGCCTCCTTCTTTTCAAAAGGGTTAGATGATAAAAATTTATCATAATCAGCTTTAGGAATTGGCTTTGAAAAATAGAAACCCTGGATGATATCACATTTAAGCTTTTTAAGAGTTTCGACTTGTTTTGCATCTTCAACACCTTCTGCGACTGTTTGAATACCCATAATTCTGCCAAATTCAATAATAGTTTTGACTATTTGACGTGCTTTATAATCGTATGCAATTTCATCAATAAATGATTTATCAATTTTAATTGTATCAATAGGAAGAATTTTCATTGAACCAAAGTTTGAAAAACCAAGTCCAAAGTCATCAAGAAGTACTCTCATTCCAAGTTCTCTCAATTTTTTAAGTAAAGAAATAACTAAGAAAGAGTTTGCATGTTGAGTTTCTTCAGTAATTTCAATTTCAATTAACATCGGATTGATATCATATTTTGTAAGTATCGATTTGATATCATCAAGAAATGTTGGACAATAAAATTCATAAAGTGAAAAATTAATTGAAACAGGTAATAATCTTTTTCCTCTTTTCTTTAAATCAGCAAGATCGATACAAACTTGTTCAAAAACAAATAAGTCAATTTCATGAATTAAACCTTTATTTTCTGCATAATTAATAAATCCAAGAGGGCTAACAAAACCAAGTTCTTTTGAATTCCATCTAACTAATGCTTCACACCCAACAAATGTTTTAGTAGTTAATCCGAATTTTGGTTGATAATAAACCAAAAATTCATTATTTTTTAAGCCATTAGCCAAGGCTTCAGCAATACTATTTTCTTTTTCATCAAGAACATATTTTTCATCAAATTCAAGAACAGGTTCAAAATTATATTCAGCAATTCGACGTGTAATTTTCGCTCTTGCAATAGCTTCATAGAGATCATTATTTGATGAAACAGGGCAAAAACCAAAGAAATTTTGAATAAAAAGACGTAAATCATACTTTTTTATCAATGAATATGAGATATTTTGTAATTTTGTAACAATGTCCATGACATCATCTTTGCTTCCTTGGCAATAAATTAAAAACATATTTGAATCAAAACAATATTTAACTTTTTTATTCTTTTTATTTGTAAATTCTTCAATAAAATATTTCGCTAAATAATTATAAAACTGTTTTAATTCTTTAGATTGATAAACTTCATTTGATGTTGAAGATTTAATTGGCGAATAAGCAATGACATATGCTTCTTTATTTTTGTGTTTATGTTCATAAATATCTTTAACAAAATCTAGAAGATTGTAAAAATATAACCTCTCTCCAAAAATTTCTTCATTAAAATTAAGATGTTCTTTTTCCTTTTGATAACTTGTAATAGTTGTAATAAAAAGTAAAACAACAAAGACAAAAATAATTGTCGACATTATTGAAAATATAGCAATTGTTGCATCATTGTATCCAAAATTAGCAAAAACTACCAAAATAAAGATTAATAAATAGGCAAAATAAACAACTGCCCAAAATATTGAGAGTATTAAATTAAGAACCCGTTTTCTTATTTTTCCCATTTTCCATATCCTCTAACATTTCATTTAATAAATCTTTTTTAAGTCTTTCGATATCTTCAGCTTTTAACCCATCTAAACTTAATTCACTATTACTAGTTTTTACCTCATCATCATCTTTTAAAGCTTTAATTAAGCTTCTAGCTGATGTAAAAATAAGGTAACTTCCAGGAATTAATAATAGAATAATTAAACCATATGGGGTAAGCATGAAATTTAGAAATTGACCAAACGCATAATTGTTTGCAACAACCTTTCCCAAAACTTTATCACTTGTGATAATTTGATATTGGTCTGTGCAATCTTCGTAGCCATTGGCATTTTTACACTGTTCACTATTTGTGTTAATACCATGAAGTTTGAAAGTATAATAAGGTGAACTTTCATCTATTATTATATCTACAACTCTATGCGTAACAACCATTTGATATGGTTCATAATAAAAAGTTAAGTCATCACCAATTTTAACATCTTCTTGATTAACTTTTTTAATAATAATACAAGAATCAACCTTATATTCAGGTTCCATAGAATCTGTTAAAACAATTAAAAATGAGTGATCAAAAGCAAAAGTTAAACCATAAGTTTCGTTTTTATTTGTAGTAAATGTTGCAACAGCAAATATTCCAACAATTGCGCAAAGAAAAACAATGATTATTCCAACAAACCAGTCAATAATCTTTTTATATAATGGTTTTTTAACTTTTTCTTTTGTTTCTTTACTCATCTTTTTTAATTTCTTCTTCTATTTTTTCTTCAGAATTAGATAAATCTTCATCTAAGCTAGGTGCTGAATCACCATTTGTATCAACATATTCATTTAAAGCTTCATAATCAATATGAGTGACTTCATCTTCTAAAGTGGCATTTTCATCACTCCCATCATCAATATAAATTTCTTCTTCTATTTTTTTGATTTCTTCATCTATTTTTTCTTCAAAATTAGATAAATCTTCATCTAAACTAGGTGCTGAATTAGCATTTGTATCAACATTTTCATTTAGAGCTTCATAATCAATATGAGTGACTTCATCTTCTAAAGTATCATTTTCATCAATCTCATCATCGATATAAATTTCTTCTTCATCTAATTCTTTAACAATTTCGCTATCATCAACTTCATTGATATGGGTGATTGCTTCTTTTAAAGCTTCTTCAGAATCAGTTGATAAATCTAAATCTTCATCATTTTTAACTTCATTTTCTTCAATTGTTTCTTCTTCAATCTCTAAATCGAAGTTATCATCAACATTTACATTAAGATTTTCATCATTTATTACAGCTTCATCAATGCTAGACACATTATTTTCTGCTTCTTTCTTTAAAAGTTCTTCTTTATTTCTTTCATTTTCAATCTCTTCGTTGATAGCTTTGTCTTCAAGAGCTTTTTCTTTAATGAATTTTCTAATTTCTTCTAATTCATTCAATCTTCTCATTTCTTCTTCTTTTTTAGCTATTTGTTCAAGACGAATTCTTTCTTTTTCTTCTTTAATAGCAAGTTGTTTTTGCTCTTTTAAAAATTCAAGTTCCTCTTTCTTCTTACGTTTAAAGAGTTCTTTTCTTCTTTCTTCTTCTTTTTTAAGTTTACCTTTCTTTAAATAATTGCCAATATTGTATTTTCTTTCTGGCTTTTTAGGCTTAACTTTAAGAAGTTTTGTATTTCTTTCCTTGTAATTAATATATTCATCATCCACTCTAATAAATTTAGGATTAGCTTCATGAGGATAAAATGTAAAAATATCGTCATCAATCGTCGACATAATTTTTGGAGCAGATGTTTTAATCTTCTTTTTAATAGGATGAATGGCGTTACTTCCATTTAATGTAAGCATTGAAGTCAAAATTGCATTTTGATAATTTTTTTGATCTTGTTCGCTTGGTTCTAAAAATTCTTCATTAACTAGGAAGCTAACACCTAATTTATCAAATTTATCCATAAATTTATAAAGTTCATAACATTTATGGTATCTTGGGTTTTTTCTAATAATATTTGTTTGAATAATATTTCCTTTTACATTCTTTTCACTTTTAAAACTTTTCATGAAAGGTGAAGTGTAAAAATAATAGGCGTATTTTCTAATAAATCTTACTCTACGTAAGAAATCTTCATTATTTACCTCTGAATTTGTAGTTTCAGATTCTCTTTGAGCAATAACTTTGCTCTCAATTTCGTAATCAACTCCATTAATTATGCTGTGGTTTCGAACATATAAAACTTCATAATCTCTTAATGGAGCATACTTTAAAATGTATTCATATCTTTTTTCGATGAAGATGACAAGTTTTCGTATAAGAGTAGCAATAAATTTATTTTCATAGGTTACAATTTCATCTTCAGCGCTGATATTTAAAATTTTAGATGGGATGACATTGCCATCTTTATCAATATCTTTTACATATTGCGAATGAGTTGCTAGATGTTGAATCGATTCACTTGTTGTTTTTTTAGCAAGTTCAATTGGAACAACATTAGTAACAGTTTTTGTTGTGATTTTTGGATTTTTAATTATCTCGTCAATTGAAGGGATTGCATCTTCAATTCTTTTAACCCAAGTCATATCATAACTTGATTTTTCAGTACGATTAAAACGAAGGTACATATTTTTACCTTCCTTTAAATCGCTAGAAATTTTTCCTACAGTTTTTCTATTTTTTATCGTTGCATCAAGGCGAGATTGTATCATCTCATTTGCCTTTTGAAACTTTGATTTTTTTAAATTTAATTGGGTTTCTGCAGGGTTTTTGAGATTTTTTTCATTTTTTGTGGCTATTTTTTTGTCTTTATTTTCTGCCATTTTTATTGTCCCATTTTAATTAAATTATTGATATAAGCATGGGCCATTTTGAAGTTGCCTTTGCCAAATAATTTATCGAGTTCAGTATTTAATTGCTTTAATTCATCTCTTAAAAAAGCAATGTTTAATGATTCAAATTTCTTTAAAATTTTGTTTGTAAAAATGAAATCTAAACCATCAAGAGCTGTACCACCACAAGCAACATAAACTGGGATGAATGTTCTAAGTTGTTTCAAAATACGGTTACCAAAAGCAAGTTTAAATTTCTTAATTACAAAGTCATCAAGTATTGAGAATTTTTCTAGAATTTTATCACTAACTGGGAAATCATCTAATGCATTCTTAAATAAATGATCAAGTTGATCATAACTTAATTTCATAGTTTCTTGATATTCGCAATCAAATGGAATACCCTTGTTGTCAAAGAAAAGAGAGATAGCACGATCATAAACTTTATCAGAAATTGTAAATGTTGAGTCATCGTTATTTGCTGTACCAAAGAAGAGAACATTTTGTGGAATTAAAATCTTACCTTCTTTAACAAATTTTGGATCATCATCAGCATATGAATTAATTAATTCAATTTTCCATTCATTGATGTTTGGCATTTCCATGACTGATAGGAATTCTGCAAAATAGTACTCGATACGAGCAAGGTTCATTTCGTCGAGGACGATTAAATTTACATCTTTTCTATAAATTGATGTATATAATGCCTTTAAAAATTCTGTTTCATTGAATTTTTTTGTAAATTCGTTGTAGTAACCTAAAAGTTCACTTCTATCTTTCCACGATGGTTGAACTGAGCAAATATTTGCATCATATTCAAAGAATTTTCCAAGAGCGTATGGAAGAGAAGTTTTACCTGTACCTGAAATACCTTCTAGAATTATAAGTTTACTAGTTGCGATACCAGCAAATAATTGACGAATAGTATCAAGTGTATAATACAAATGAAGTTGACTTGCAGCAAAATTTCTAAAAGCATTACATAATTCTTCAAGTGTTAGGCCATCAATTTCCTTGATTTCTGAATTAAATGAAGCGTATTCATAGTCAACATATGTAAGTTTTGGGAATCTAGAACTTGCTTCTTTAATAGTTTCAGTTGCTTCTTCTTGTTCTTTTTTAGTTATAGGAAAACCAAGTTCACCAGTTTTTAATGCAAGGATTTTATCTTTTTCTTTGATAGTGTTAAATAATTCGTAATTTAAACGTTCAATTGTCTCTTGAAGTTCTTCTTTGTTGATTTCTCTTTTAACAAAACGAATATATTTTCTTAAAAGAAAGAAAAGTAAAACTCCAAGGCCACCAATTAAAAGAATAAGTAAAATGATAAAAATAACGTAAAAAATCCAACCACCAGCGCCCCAAGTTCTTGAATATTGATTAAATAATTCACCATAAGCTTTAAAATTTTCACCAACTGGACCCCAAGGACTAGCAAATGCAGTATTAAAAAATGCTCCAATATCTTGGAATACTCTTTTTAATACTTCACCTAAATATTCAAAAAATTCACTCATACAATGTACTCCTTGGTAACTTTAAACTTTATTAAACTTAAAAAAGCACCATACTCAGATATACTAATGTTATCTTTGTCCCATCCTTCTATATATAAGGATAATACAAATCGATGTGGTATATCATGATTTAATACAATAAATTCATCATCAGTTGTAACATCTTCTAATTTTAAACTATTTTCATAGCTTCCAATAAATCCATTTTGAATAGATTGCTCAAAATTAATTTTGTACGAATCTTTACGATGATTAGCATTAAATGCGTTTAAATCAGCAAGTGGAAGATTATTTTCTTCACTAACTAATTCATAGACAAGTTTATCTTCATTTTGGTATTCACCAAACAAGATTTCTTTTTCTAACTCACTTTCAAAATAAGAATCATAGAAACGATCACTATTTAAATCTAAATTTCCAAAAAATGCCGTTTCTTCTTCTTTATATGGATCTATGATGTAGTTTTTCCTATTTTCACTATCAAAAAGTCCAATTCTCATTGACTTTTTGATGTTATTTAAACCAGCTAAAATCTCTTCGTCATTTCTTGAAGGATACTTAGAGCGCAAAGTATCAATCTTTGCTTTGTTTGCTTCTTCATCTTCTTTAATATATGTATCTTCGCTAAAAGATACATAGATATCACTATCACTTCTTAAATAGATTGGAATAGAAAAATATCCACTACTAGCAACCTTGCTTTCTTTAAATGTAGTTTCATCTTCAATATTTATTCTTTCATATCTTTTCCTAAATATTGGATTTTCACTCTCTCCATTTAAAAAGATGGATGAATACATCATTGAAACTGGTTCAAATTCTGTTACAACATATTTTTTTAACGCTTCACTAGGTACTTCGTTTTGATAGTAAATGACTTCACCGCTATCATTTTCAATTCCAATTTCTAAAGTTGGATCGCTCGCAAGCGACACATTAAAATCTTGGAAGCCTAAATCTTGACCACTAGTATAAAATGAAACCGTTAAACCAACAGAAACACTGATTAATCCGATCAAAGAAAAAAGTAAAACAGCTATCTTTTTATCCTTCTTCATTGAAATCGAACTCCAAATTTAATTTAAAAAGATGATTTAATTCTCTATCAGTGAAATCTAAATCCCAGCCTTCTAAATAAATATCAAGTTTTAAAAAAGCAAGAGAAGTCGAACTATCAATTTTTGTAATTAATTTTCTTTCTTCAACAACTTCTTTATAACCAAGATATGATGAAGTTTCAAATTTAGTGTTTTCTAAATCAAGAGGGTAGATACCATTTTTATGTTCTCCTTCAAATGAAGAACCATTAAATTCTCCAGTATCGCTACCATCACTTGTTTTATTATTTTTATATATAGGTGAATCATTTTTTATTTCACCATATAAATATTCTTTTTTGTAAAAATCATCATAATCAAATATTCCATCTCTATCTAAATCTAAAAGTCCACCAACTGTGTCTTTTCCACTTTCATAATCAGATGGTGAAAAAATAAAATTTTCATCGGAATTATCAATATGTAGTCTAATTGTGTTTTTGATATTTCCTGTTCCATCTAATTTGATATCTTTAAGATAGATATAGCCATTATTTAGATTAACGATGTCATTTTGACTGACTTTTTTTGCTCTAAAAACTAGTTCAAAATGACAATAATTCATTTTTTGTGCTTTTTCTTTTGTGCCAAAATCATTTACGTAATTATCAAGATAGTATGGTGATCTATAGAGATCAAATTGCTGATTTGATTCATATTTTGCACTCGTAACGCCATTAATCTGACTAGTTGCATAACCATTACTACTTAAATAATAGGATGTAACATCTTCACTTAATGTTGAATTTGCCCAATAGATTTGATTTTCTTCATCATAACTCAAACCATAATCTTCATAATTTTGAAGGCGTAATTCACTTTTAAATCCTATATCAAAAAGAAGAGAATTACCAATTGATGTTCCTCTATATAAGAAATAGGCATTAGTCATGTATTGGTACCACATGAAAGTAGTTCCAACTGTGGAGATTGTTAGAAGAACAATCATAACGCCCATTAAAGACATTAAGATATTCTTACCCTTCATTTGAATCCTCGTAAGCATTAATATCAATAGCTAGTTTTAAAAGTGT
>JAQXNS010000074.1 GCA_029098125.1 bacterium | reverse complement strand
TCGATAGCGCCTCTAGAAAATTCTAGGAGTCTATTGGGATGTTCTCCCATAGCCCAATCAAATTTAATGCCTTAAATTTGTTTCGGCAATCTCACCTTTCACTAATTTCTTCGGATGCCTCCTCCGTTAGTTACTCATCTTGACTGCTCCTCTATCACAATCTACGTGAATATTTTAATAATAAAAGTAGAATTGTCAATATAAATATTGAAAAAATAAGACCAATCTTGCGTTTTTTTCTCGAAAATTCCAAAAACGTACCATATAAAAGAAAAAGTGAAATGATTCATAATCTTTTCACTTTTTAATGTAATGCTTTTAAAAATAATAACTATTTAAATGTAACACTATTTAATCGAACTTTATTATTTAATGTTGCTGAAGCAGTTGAGGAATTTTCATCAAAAGTTAAAGTAGCTTTATTTCCATCAATAACAATTGTTGCACCAGACCAAGAAACATCTAAGCTAGAAGCGCTTTTATTAATATCAATTTCAACGCTAGAAACGTTATAATTTTCGTTAGCTGAAATAGTTATTGTTTGACCAGTATATATTCTTAAAGGGTTAGAATAATATGTAAAATTTCCAACATTTATTGAACTAGATCCCTTTTCAACTTTAAAAGTACCAGCTTCACATTCCCAAATAGCTAAGGCTTCAGTTTTAGTTTTTAAACAACTTTCATTTTCGAATGTAATAGTATTTGTCGAAACAGGAGCCTCCTCTTCATAGGATCCATCTGTGATTATAACAAAAAGAGCACCATCACCAATTGAATCGTAAAAACATAAATTATGTGTTTTATCTAATGCAAGTGCATAATAACATTCTTCTTCTTCGCTGTAACTAACTGAATATTTATTACTATTTTTTAAAGTTTCAAAATAAGTTAAACTTGGGGTTTCAATTTCTGTGAAACATGCAACAGTAAGAAAACCATATTCAGCATATTCTTCATCGAAATAATATAAATAAGCATCTTCAAATGGGATTAAATTATCTTTTGTACCTGGAAAATACGTTTCAACAAGATCTGCATCCCAAGTTTCTGAATATGTAAGAATATATGCATCAATATAAAAATCGCCGCTTTCAACACAATCGTAATTTTCGTCTAAATTATAAACTTGAACGCAAAAGTCAAATAAATCAAATTGCTTTGTAAAATAATAGCAACCTATTGTTGAATCGCTATTGTCTTCATCAATTATAAAGCCATTGTTTTCTAATATTTTTGCATATTTAGCTGTATCTAAAGATGTACCTTTACCACCAGAATAAGTCACAGTTTCGATCATTTCGTCATAATATAACGAACAACCTTCTAAATGAAAATAAGGTAAGACTTCACCGTTTAAATATTTTTTCATTAAGGATTTTTCTTCTTCAGTCCAATCCCCAGTCGTTTCTTCGCCATTATTTTCATCACCTGGTTTTTCATTATTATTGTCATCATCTGGTTTTTCTTCGCCATTATTATCATCGCCAGGTTTTTCATTATTATTGTCATCACCAGGTTTTTCTTCGTTTGTGTTATCTCCTGGATTAGTTGTATCAGAAACAGATGTACAGCTAAACAATGATAAAGCTAACGCTGATAATAAAAAAATATGTTTAAATTTCATTTTTGTTCCTCCGAGCCTATAACATTTTATATTATTATTAAAAGAATAGTAAATAATTTATAATTTTCTTAAAAAATAGAGCCATATAAAGAATTTGTGGGTTAAATTTTAGGTTATTTTCATTTTTTCAAATGCTGGAACAATTCTTTTTGATAAGTCTGAACAAGAAATATAAATAAGATCTTTCATATTTTCTAGATTTCTAAATCCGTATGATTTTTTAATTAAGCCTTTAATAGTATTGTTAAATGATTCAATTAGCGCATTTGAGATTTTGTATTTAACCGTATTAATAATCTGGTCGTATCGCTTATTAATTTTGTCGCCTAATTTTTTTATACTTTCAAGTCTACTATGCGAAGCTTTGAAATACCGTTTTTTCAATGCTGAACCTACGTAAACTGGGTCGTCCATTTTTAAAAGCAAACGCAGCTCCTCTTTTAATAGATAACACCTATATAATTTTGGGTAAGTTTTTAATTGCTTATCGATAAAGTTTTGCTGATTGATGGTTAGATTTTCTGGATTTTTTCCTAGAGCATATTTTGCAGTTTTCTTTATAGTTTCATGCTCTAATAGTTTTCTTTTTGTTTTCCTACTTTTATTTCGACTATACTTTTCTACGCGTTCTTTTTTAAAATCTTTTAAATCTCGCCAAATTTCTTTTCTAGCTTCATCCATCGCCTCAATTGCCCGTTGAACTACATGAAAAGCATCTATACAAAATTCAGCATTAGGTAGATAATCTTTAACGCTAGCACTAATCCATTTCGCACCATCCCCACTAACGTATTTTATTGAATTTCGTTGGGATTCTGTCAGTTTTTTGAAGAAATCATCTAGTCCGTCGCGTGTTTTCCCCTCATAAATATACACAACTCTTTTTCTTACTTGATCAACAATAGTGGTGATATATTTATGTCCCTTTTGGTAACTGGTTTCATCGATGCCAATGATTTCAAGACCATTAAATCTATCCTCAAGATTCCTCTCTAAATCTTTTCTAACTCTTGTTAAAACTTCGCCCACAGTATTCCAAGCAACTCGCATTAATCTAGAGGTCTCTTTTTTGTTAAGATGAAGTGAACAGTAGGCAAGGTGATCCTCAAAATCATGGGTAAATCGTGAATTATGTCTAGCCCATGGAACAAATTCTGAAACAACCCCATGTGCTTTGCAACAAATTCTATCAACCTTAGAAACGATGAAAGTTTTGTAGGATCCTAAATCCATTGCACGCCAAGATCTTTTTACTGAAATTGTATCGTAACCAGAACATTTTTTTCCGCAAATTGGACATCTATGTTTAGAACTTTTATGCATTTCAACTTCAAAAATTATTGCATTCTGTTTGTTGTTAATTTCAATATTTTTTATGGATGCCTTGTTGACATTTAGTATTTTTTTAGATAATTTGTTAATGGTCATACAGTTATTCCTTTTTTACACTTTATAAATTAACGTATGACCTTTTTATTTGCAATAATTAATGAACTATATTTAAATTGCTTCTTAAAATTTATTTTAAGTATGAAAAGACTCAAAAATAAAAGCAAAATTATATTGAATTATATTTTCAATAGAAAATATTGCTGATGAATTACCCACAAATTCTATTAATGTGCCTTAATTTTTTAAAAATACATTTTTTGCTGAATATAAAATTGTAAAAAATCTCAAAAACCCTGCAAAACTCTATTATTTTTGAAAAATAATATATTTTATGATTGGTGTTAACAAATTATTTTTTACTGATATAATTAAAGCATGCGAAAAAAATTTGCTCAGTTTTTCTTATTATCTACAATGCTTGTTTCTTCAAGTATACTTTCTTCATGCAATTCTTTTAGAAATATTCAATTTTTAGTGTCTTACGATGAAATTAGTGGCGAAAGAATAGCTTATTTGTTTAGTAATGAAATTGAAAATAACATAAATAAAAATGTTAAGTTTAAAATAGATGAAACTAAAAAATTTCATTATGAATATAAAATAGATAATAAAAAGGTTGAAATTGAACTTTTACCTGAACAATTTCATGCTGGTTTTGGAATCTGGGTTCAATTTCTTGATAATTATTCAACAACTCAACTTGAAGAAATTTGTCAAAGAAACGATGGATTTATCCCAGATAATGTTGTCCTTCGATATGACGTTGAATCGTTGAATTATAAAAATGGATATAATGCAAAAGTTAATTCTGATAAAACTGGAATAGATTTAATTGAAACAAATCTAGCATTTCCTGAATTAAAATCATTTAGTTTTAAAGGCAATGGACCAATTTTTGACTGGAAAAATGGGAAAATATTAAGTTCTAGTGATTTAGTTGCTGATCAAGAGTGTTATTTTGCATATTATTATGGAAGTTATGAAAAGGAAAGCGTATTGATACCTTGTGGTATTGAAGTAAATATTTTCTAGAGGAACGTATATGAAAAGTATTATTGGTAATGAATTAATTAATTTTTTAAATTATGCACATGATGAATACCATGCTGTTGACTATTTAAAAAGAAAACTTAACGAAAACAGTTTTATAGAGTTAAAAGAAGAAGAGGATTTTAAATTATTGCCTGGCCTTTCCTATTATATAATAAGGAATGGAAATTCAATTATTGCTTTTAAAATCCCAAAAGTTATTAAAGAAGTAAAATTTAATATTGTTGCAGCACATACTGATTCACCAGTTTTTAAAATTAAAGAAAACCCAAGTTTAATTGATGAATCATATGAAAGAATTAAAGTTGAGGGGTATGGTGGAATGATTATTTCAACTTTTTTAGATCGTCCACTTTCTTTTTCAGGTAGAATTATTGTTTCAAAAGATAATGAAATATATTCAAAACTTGTCGATGACGATAAAGCAACAATGATTATTCCAAATGTTGCAATTCATCAAAATGGAGAAATAAATACTACTTTTCAATATAATATTCAAAACGATTTAAATGCTCTTTTTTCATGTAATAATGATGTCCATTTTCTTGACTATATAACTAAATTTTGCGATGAAAATGAGAAAATTATTGGCTATGATTTAAATTTATATTTACGTGAAAAAGCTAGTTATGTTGGAATGGATGATGAATTTATTTGTGGCCCTAAACTTGATGATTTATCATCATTATATGGGGGTTTTGCAGGGTTTTTGAAGTCAAATCCAATAAATTCAATCCCAGTTATGGTTGGCTTTTATAATGAAGAAACAGGTTCTTCTTCTTATTCAGGAGCAGATAGTGATTTCTTAACTAACACCTTAAAAAGGATTTCAAAAAGATTTGATAGTTCATATCAGTCTTATGAAAAAGCAATGAAAAAATCTTTTTTGATTAGCGCAGATAATGCTCATGCTATTCATCCTAATCATCCTGAAAAAAGTGATAACAAAAATAAATGCTACTTAAATAAAGGAATAGTTCTTAAGTTTAATAGTAGCATGAACTATACAACAGATGCTTTAAGCGGTTCTTTAATTAAAAAGATTAACGAAATGATTAATTTACCAACTCAAATATTTTTCAATAGAAGTGATGTAAGAGGTGGAGGCACTCTTGGCTCAATTTCAATGAGTCATTCTAGCATATTATCTTGCGATATTGGTTTGCCTCAACTTGCTATGCATTCTGCTTTTGAAACCATGGGAAGTGAGGATATAATATACATGGTTTCGCTTATTGAAACTTTTATGTCATTAGATTTGAAAATTTCTGATGGCACTATTAAAATTACAACGACTAATAAAATAAAAAACAAAGTATTATAAATGAAGGAGGAAGAGAAATGTACAATAAATATGCTTATGAAAAATACGACGAAAACAAATTTTCAAGCGAAATTACACCATTTTGCGAAGATTATCGTGTATTTTTATCAAAATCAAAAACAGAAAGACTAGCTACTAGAAATGCCGTTGAATTAGCAATTGCTCATGGTTACAAAAGACTTGATAGCGTTGCAAGTTTAAAACCTGGAGACAAAGTATATGATGTAAATAGAGACAAAAATGTTGTTTTATTTGTTATCGGTACTGAAAAAATCACGAACGGAATTAATATTTTAGGTGCACATATTGACTCACCAAGAATCGATTTAAAACAAAACCCACTATATGAATCAACATCATTTGCCTTACTTGACACACATTATTATGGTGGAATCAAAAAATATCAATGGGTGGCACGTCCATTATCTTTAATTGGTGTTATATATAAAAAGGATGGAAGCGTTGTTGAAGTAAATATTGGCGATAATCCAAATGATCCAGTTTTTGGAATTAGTGATCTTTTAATTCATTTAAGCCAAGAACAACTCACAAAACCTGCAGCTAAAGTTATTGAAGGTGAAAATTTAGATGTTACATTAGGTTCGTTAGCTTTAACAGAAGGTGAAAACAAAGATGTTAAGAGCAACGTTTTACGTATTTTAAAAGGAAAATATGGCGTTGAAGAAGATGATTTTGTAAGTGCCGAAATTGAAGTTGTCCCACAAGGTGAAGCAAAAGATTATGGTATTGATAAATCAATGATCGCTGGATATGGTCATGATGATAGAGTTTGTGCTTACACATCTTTAAGAGCAATTTTAGATGTTGAAAACCCAAAGAGAACAAGTTGCTGTATACTTGTCGATAAAGAAGAAATTGGTTCAGTTGGTGCAACTGGTGCTCAATCAAGATATTTTGAAAATGTTATTGCTGAATTAATGGAAAAGAATGGCGAATACAGTGAATTGAATTTGAGAAGATGCTTAACGAACAGCAAAATGCTTTCAAGTGATGTTAGCGCAGGTGTTGATCCATTATTCCTAAGCGTTAATGAACTTAAAAATAGTGCATATTTAAATAAAGGTATTGTCTTTAACAAATACACTGGTTCAAGAGGAAAGAGTGGTTGCAATGATGCTTCTCCAAAATTCATTGCTGAAATCAGAAATGTTTTAGATGAAGAAGGAATCTATTATCAAACAAGTGAACTTGGAAGAGTTGATTTAGGAGGCGGAGGAACTATCGCTTACATTCTTGCTAATTTAAATATGGATGTAATTGATGCAGGAATCGCTGTTCTTAATATGCATGCGCCAATGGAAATTGTTTCAAAAATTGACGTTTATGAAGCATATAGAGCTTATAAAGCCTTCTTGTTAAAGATTTAATTTTCTAAGAATTTTACAAAAATAATGAGGTTTTGCAGGGTTTTTGCAAAATCTCATTATTTTATTCTCGTTTTTTACATAAAAAAAACACAACTTTCGTTGTGCTAAATCTTTAAGTTGGTGGGTACTATAGGAATCGAACCTATGACCTTCTGTACGTCAAACAGATGCTCTCCCAACTGAGCTAAATACCCAAGCGCTTAATTAGTGTATCACATAGAAAAAGAATAAATCAAGTAGAAATTTGAAAAATTTTTAATAGTAAATGATACTTCTTTTTTTGAATCAAATTTATTTGTCTGAGTATTTATTTTTGATTTCAATAAATTCATTAAAATGTTTGAGAGAGGTTTCGACGACTTCTAAATCGAATGTTTTTCTTTTTCTGAAACAATATAGTTGTAAGTTTTTTCTTAATCCTAAGCATGTTTATAAAGACGTCCACTTATTAATGCATAAAAAAGATCCACTAGAGAGACACAACTAGAAATTTTGACGATGTCTACGTTTTTTTAACCATTATATCCTGTCCCATCATATTTTTTGTGATGTTTATAGGCAATGGTAGAAGCTTTTAAAGAGTTCTCTTAGTGCTTTTTCAAGGAGTTTTTTGCCATATTATGTGTGTTTTTTGATGATTTCAAACTCATTTAGTGTTAATTTTGCTGGTTTTTCTAAAATAGCATCATTAATCATAATTTTACCAGTTCCACGAAGCATGGATGCTAGTGATATTTT
>JAQXNS010000073.1 GCA_029098125.1 bacterium | reverse complement strand
AATTGAGGAAATTTTTGGCAATTATAAAATTGAATTAAGTGAAGAATTACCTCTTGAAGATTTACTTATCAGAATTAAAGCATCATCTAGTAAACGTGAAGCTCGTGAGTTTATTAAAAATGGTGCTGTTAGTATTAATGGCGAAAAACAAACTGATAATATGAAAATACTTACAAGAACTGATGCATTGTATAATAAATATTTGATTGTAAGACGTGGTAAGAAAAATTATTATTTAGTTTCTTTTAATTAATTTATGTTTTTAAGTTCTACATTAAAAAAAGTGTTGTTGATACTAGTTTTATTAGTAGAACTTTTTTTGTACACTTTGTTTTTATATTTTGATTTTAACGATATAAATATTGAGATTTCAAATTGGCTAAAATATGTTGGAATTATCGTTTGTTTTTTGGCATCACTAATGCCAATATTTTCAAAAAACCCTGCAAAATCCCAATATTTTATTCCGTTTTCTCTCTTTTTCACATTAGTAAGTGACTATTTCTTACTAATAAATACAGATAAGAGCTTGTATATTTTTGGTGTAGTTATTTTTATAATTGTCCAACTATCCTATTTCATTTACATTGAAATTTTAAAGAAAAATAAAACAAGTTTTTTGATTTCTTTAATATTTAGAATAGTTCTATCATCGATATTGATTATTGTTCTTTCAATACTTCAATTTGATTTACTTTCTATAGTTAGTGTTTGCTATTTTGTTGAATTGTTAATGAATTATGTTACTTCATTAAGTCTCATAAAAATAAATAAATACTTTCTTATTTTTTCAATTGGTTTGTTGTTATTTATTGGTTGCGACATATCAGTGGGTTTGAATAATCTTGATCTATTCGAAGGCAATATAAAAAACCTAGTTAGCAATTTAATGTGGACATTTTATTTGCCAAGCCAGGTTTTAATTTCGTTTTCTAATTCTATTAATTATAAAAATATCGTTTATCGAGTTTAATTAGCGATTGTAGTAAAAAGATCCTTTTTTAATCGATTCTGAAATATCACTTCCAACTAATAATTGAACAAAGCCAAGAGCAAAATCAATAGTTGCCATTGGGCCTTTGCCTGTAATTAGATTGCCATCAACAACATAATATTTATCAATGAATGTTCCTCCAAAATCTTCATTCATTGAATTAAAACAAGTATATTTTTTTCCATTCAATAGTCCTAAATGGCCTAAAATTGTTGGCGCAGCACAAATAGCTCCAACTTTTTTATTACTATTTATAAAATATTTGATGATATTTAGAAATTCTTCATTTCTTTCTAGACTTTGATAATGTGGTCCTCCTGGAATAAAAAGTGCATCATAACTTTTGATTATTTCAGGATAAAAAGGTTTCACATTTTTGATCTCTATTCCATGAGAGCCAATGACACTTTCTTCATTTTTAATGGAAATTATATCAACATGGATGCCCCCTCTTCGTAAGATATCGATTGTTCCTAAGGCTTCTAACTCTTCAAAACCATTATCTAATATACATACAACATTCATTTATTTTTAACTCCTTACTATATATAATTATTATTATATCAAAAAAGAGGTGTTAAATGGTCTATTCTTACTATATGCCTTCAAAATTAATTATTGGAGAAGGCTCTTTAAAAAAAATGCATGAACAAAATCTCCCATTCAAAAAAGCTTTAATAGTTATGACTAGTGGGAAAAGCTTAGAGAAAAATAGATATTTAGATATTCTTATAAACGAATTAGCTAGTTCATCTATTTCATATGTATTGTTTCAAGAAGTTATGCCAAATCCTACTCATGATAATGTTATGAAAGGATCAAATATAGCGCGTGAGAACAATTGTGACTGTATTATTGGTTTTGGTGGAGGAAGTGCTATTGACTGCGCTAAAGCGATTGCAATAATGGCTACAAATCCTGGTGAATATTGGGATTACATTAAAAATGGCTCTGGTTTAGGAAAACCTTTGGTTAGCAAACCTCTTCCTTTAATTGCAATTACTTCAACTGCAGGGACGGGAACTGAATCAGATCCACGGATGGTTGTAACAAAAAATGATGAAAAAATAGGTTACGGAAATGACTTAACTTATCCGTATCTTAGTATTGTTGATCCAACTTTAACTTATACAATTCCACCTCATTTGACTGCATACCAAGGATTTGATGCCTTATTTCATAGTTTAGAAGGATATGTAAATAAACATCATAATGACATGTCCGATATTTTTGCAGAAAAAGCTATTACCTTATTATTTAAATATTTACCTATTGCAGTTAAAGAACCAAACAATGTTGAAGCTAGACACTTTGTAAGCCTTGCAAACACATTGAGCGGTATTAATGAGTCGACAAGTGGATGCACTGGAGAACATGCAATTGAACATGCTTTAAGTGGTGTAAATCCTCAACTTATTCATGGTAAGGGATTAATTATCATTTCCTTAGCATATTATAAAACCTTGATTAAAAATGAGGTTGCTCTCGATAGATTTTCTAAACTCGTAGAACTTATTTCTCCTAAAAAACCTGCAGAACCCCAATATTTTTTGCAATTACTTGAAAAATTACAAGAAGATTGTGGCGTCAATAACTTAAAATTAAGAGATGAAGGTTTTAGTGAAAATCAATTTAAATATATTGCAAAGCAAACATTTTATACAATGAAAGGATGCATGGACGATGACCCACACGACTGGACTATCGACGATGTTATCAATGTTTTAAAGGAGTCATTCTAGTATGTATAACAATTCAAAAATTATTCAAGGCTTAATGAGACTCGATGACGTTAGTGTTGAAGAACTCGAAGATCTATTAAAATTTGATTTAGAAAACGGGATTACATTTTTAGACATCAGTGATATTTATGGAAATGGTGCGTGCGAAGAAAAATTAGGACAAGTATTTTCTAGAAATCCTGAATTAAGAGACAAATTTTTTATCCAAACAAAATGTGGAATTGTCAGATTAGATGATGGAAAACAAACATATTATGATTTAAGTTATGAACACATTATCGACTCTGTTAATAATTCATTAAATAGAATGAAAATTGATTCAATTGATTGCTTACTTCTTCATAGACCAGACATATTTTTAGATGCAAAAGAAGTAGCAAGAGCATTTGCAACTTTATTGCAACAAGGAAAAGTTAAACATTTT
>JAQXNS010000072.1 GCA_029098125.1 bacterium | reverse complement strand
TCTGTTAATAATTCATTAAATAGAATGAAAATTGATTCAATTGATTGCTTACTTCTTCATAGACCAGACATATTTTTAGATGCAAAAGAAGTAGCAAGAGCATTTGCAACTTTATTGCAACAAGGAAAAGTTAAACATTTTGGCGTTTCTAACTTTCCGCATGAGATGATGAAATATATAAAAGACCAAACCAATATACCAATTGAAGTTAATCAACTACAACTTGGTTTAGGGCATCTTGCACTTGTAAGAGAAGTGTTTAATGTTAATACAAATCATGATTCAGGAATTGAAAGAACAGGCGAATTATTCTTCTATATGAAAAGATATGGTGTTAAATTGCAATGTTGGTCACCATATCAATATGGATTTTTTGAAGGTTCTATCTTCAAAAAAGAAGAAATGAAAGATACAGTTGTTTATTTAGAAGAATTAGGAAAAAAATATAATGTTGCACCTGCTTCAATTGCAACTTCGTTTTTATTAATGTTAGGTGATAATATTCAAGTCATTACCGGTTCAACAAATAAGAAACAAATTAAAGAATCCATTGATGGATGCAATGTAAAGCTAACAAAGGAAGAGTGGTACATTTTATATAGATCAACTCATAATTTATTGCCTTAATTTTAAATTTAGACTTATTTTTCTCTATATTTAGTAGAATGAAAGCATCAAGATACATAATAATAGAAAATTAAATTTTAATTTTTTAAAATTTTTGTATGGAAAATCGTTATTCGATCGAAATTAAAAATTTGAAAAAGAGTTATGATAATGGCCAGTCATTTGCTGTTAATGACATATCTTTTAATGTTGAAAAAGGGAGTTTATTTGCATTTTTAGGAATGAATGGAGCAGGTAAGTCCACAACAATCAACATAATTTGTTCAATTTTAGAAAAAGACGATGGAAAAATTTATATTAATGGTCAAGATTTAGACAATCATTTAGAAAAAATAAAAAAAGAAATTGGTGTAGTTTATCAAAATAGTGTGCTAGATGAGTTTTTGACAGTTAAAGAAAATTTAAAAATCAGATCAAATTTCTATGGGTTAACAAAAGAAGAAAAAAATAAGAATTTTAAAGAAATTGTAGAACTATTAGATCTCAATACGCTTTTAAATAAGAGCATCAAAGATTTAAGTGGCGGACAAAAAAGAAGAATTGATATTGCAAGAGCAATGATTCATAAACCAAAATTATTGATTCTTGATGAACCAACAACTGGACTAGATCCAAAAGCAAGAATCATTGTGTGGGATTTAATTGAAAAAATCAGAAAAGAAACCAACATGACAGTACTTTTAACTACCCATTATTTAGAAGAAGCTGAAAAAGCCAGCATGGTTGTAATTATGAATAAAGGTAAGATTATTGCAAGCGGTTCGCCTAATGAACTGAAGAATAAATTTGCAAAAGATTACATATATACATATGTTGATTTTAATGAAGAATTTTCAAAAAACCTTGCAGAACTCAACTATTTTTGTCAATATTTCGAAGATAAGCATGCTTATAAAATAGAGATTTCTGATTTTGAGGACGCTCAAAAATTGTTTAAAGATTATCCAGAAATGTTTGTTGACGTTGAGATTATAAAGGGAACAATGAATGATGTTTTCTTAAATGTTATCTCTGAAAGGAATAATTAAGTCATGAACCAGACAATTAAGAATGAGTTAATTATCTTTTTAACACTAACTAAACGTCACTTATTATTATTTTTTAAGAATAAAATGAGAGTATTCTATACTCTTTTAGTGCCAATTATTATCTTGGGCGTTTACGTTTTCTTTTTAAGGGATTTAGAACTTTCAAATATTCTAGGTAGCATTGATGAATTACTCAAGGATTCAGAATTAAATGCAAATGATCCTAGCGTTGTTAAATATATTGAAACAGTTATCGATTCTTGGATGCTAAGTGGAATTATTTCTTTATCAACTTTAACTGTCTCATTACAAACGAATAATATTTTTGTAGAAGACAAAGAGAATGGCACGAATAGAGATTTTATTAGTTCTCCAATCAAGAAATCGACACTGATTTCGAGTTATTTTTTATCTAATTTTATTGTTACTTTTACAATTTGCTTTTTAGTTTTACTAATTAGCCTTCTATATTTATTGATTAATGGTGAATTTTTCATTAATTTTGGAGATTTTTGTTTAATTTTCTTAACATTAATAGAAGCAGTAATGCTTTCTTCACTTTCCATGATTTTTATATGTATCTTTATTAAAAAAGAAGCAACACTTTCAAGTCTAATCGCAATTTTTGCTACTGCAGCTGGTTTTTTGATTGGAGCATACGTTCCAGTTTCTTTTTTACCAAACGTTGCACAAAATGTATGTGCATTTTTCCCTGGTACATATTCGACTGGAATTTTAAGAAATGTGTTTTCAAATACAACTTTTGCACATTTCGAAGCTTATTTATCTAATCATTTTAACTCAAATGACGCTTTAATGATTATTGCCAATATTAAAAATTCAATTGGTTACAATATTCGATTTTTTGATATTTATATTGAAGTGAATTTTCAATCTATTATTGCTATCATATTTATAGTGATTTTTGCGATATTGAATATTATATTTTCAAATAAAATGACTTCAATTCAATTAGGGATAAAAGAGATTAAAAAGAAAAACCAAGGGTAATTATAAAATAGGGGGTAAAAACGATGTGGCACGAGGTACTTTATCAAATTTTAAATAATATTAATAACGTAATTTTAATGATGATTGGAATTCCTTTTGGCCTTCAACTAATTTATATGCTTTTTTTCTGGGTTAAGAAAAAAGTTTTTCCAAAAAGTGAAAAGAAAGCCAAAGTTGCCTTTTTAATACCTGCTCATAATGAAAGTGATGTTATTTTTGATACAGTTAAAGAGATTAAAGATCGTCAAAATTATCCTTCAGAACTCATTGATATTTATGTAATTTGCCATAATTGTGATGATGATACGGCAAAATTAGTGCAAGAAGCTGGTGGAATCCCTCTTATTTACAATAATGATAATCCAAAAGAAAAATTTTTGGCATATGCATTAAATTATGGATTTAAATATTTAATGGATTTAGACAAAAAATACGATTTTATCATCAGATTAGATGCAGATAATCATATAAATAAGGATTTTACATCATTAATGAATGATGCATTTCAAGATGGTTGTGATTTTGCAAGACCATATGAATCAGCAATTAACATGACACAAAATAGATATACTAAAGCTTGCGGTCTTTATTATATTTTTGATTCAAGATTTTCTAGCAGAGTTAGAGAAAGACTCCACATTGGTGCACATATTAATGGTCCTGGAACGATGATTAGTATGAAAGCATTGAAGGAAAAAGGTGGATATAATTGTACATCGATTTCTGAAGATTGCGAATTCATGATTGATTTGATGGATAGAAATGTTTTTGGTCATTTTGTTGAAGATGCAGTCGTTTATGAAGATCTTCCTTCTTCTTTTATAGATACATACAAAAGAAATATTCGAATTGGAAGCGGAAGTAGAGGCTTAATTTTTGGTAAGTTAGGGAAATTATTTTTAAAATTTTTCTATCGTTTTAAGTTTTCTTATCTTGAATTATTTTTAACCTATTTTTTCAATATTATTTGTGTAATTTTATGTACTTGGATACCTTTATTTTATATTTATGATGTTGTATATCTTGCACTTTGTGGAAATGGCATCATTGAAACCATTAATTTCTCTTCATCTTTTTACATGACAACACTTTATAATACTTTAATAATTATGGGAATAGCTCTTGGAGTGCTTTTTATGTTTTGCGGTATTTTCCAAGGCGTACTTCTTGTGCTTCTCGATTACAAAAAGATGGGTGCAAAAAGAAGAAGAGATTTATTAGATGGAGC
>JAQXNS010000071.1 GCA_029098125.1 bacterium | reverse complement strand
GTAATACTAAGTGATTAGGATTATTTTCATCATAATAAACTGCAACAGGTAGAATTTCACCATCAGCTATATATGTATTTTTAATAATTTTTAATGGTTTAGTACTAAAACCGTAATATTCAAATGCGGGACTATTTATTAAGCCATCAATTTCTTCGTACCATTTTTTAAAACTTTTCCAATAAGTTAAAGACTTCGTAGGAGTATCATAATTTATAGAAACCTGCTCATCATAAAGATAGAAAGACATACAATATTTATTGCCTTCTTCTCCTGACATAACCATATGATAATTATTCCAATAATCTATCATCAGCAAATCTTCATTATCATCAAAAGTAGTTATCCTTATAGGATAATTTTTCCCTTCTTCAAAACAATATTTATTGAAAATATCTAAAGAAGAATGTCCTTTTTGAATTAAAGACTCTAAAGTTTCAAAAGCCTCTGATAATGGTTCGATAGTCATTTTAATAAATGCTTCATTAAAATCGGTCTCTCCATATAAAAAGTTACCGGTTAGATTTTCATCAAAATCAGTAGTTTCATTATAATAACGGATAGAGGATGAATGATTGGAAAGTTGTTTTTTTGCTTTTACTGAACTATTATCATTTACATTAACTACATTAGTAATTGTTTCTTCAGCATTATGGTATTTAATTAAAGTTTCGGAATATTTTAATCCTGTTGTATTATCAGTATTATCAGGTTTAGCTATATCTCTGTTACGACCACAAGAAATAAGCATAAATAATGCCATCAATCCAACGAATAAATTCAATTTTTTTATCATTATATCGTCCCCCCCTAAATGTGTAAAAAACAATTTCATTTATACTAACATAAATAAAAATATAGTAAAACTGGAGTCCAACTATTTGAATAAGAAAGATTTGGATTTTTTAAAGCATGCATAGGTAGCTTTAACAAATATAATTCATCATAAATAAGAGAATGTTTACTCCAATTAGCGCCTCCACAGGCTTTTTAGTTGTTAAATTTGAAAAATCTAACATCAATCATACTTCCCAAAATATCTTGTACGCAGCCTATTGGCTTGTTCCTTTGAAATAAGATTCTCCACTTCTGCAATATTAATATTGCTATTTAATTGATCACTGTAGCAATCAATACGAAGACTATCTTTTCTAATAGCTTTACGATATTCTTTAATTGAATCAAGAAGGAAACCTGGTAATAAAGTTTTAGCTTCTTCTCTTTCTAAAGAAAGTAAGTCTTCTATAGAAACATTTAAGCTTTTAGAAATTGCTAATAAAGTTTTTCCAGAACATTTTAAAATATCAGCTTTACCAGATGCGATATCTGTTAAAGTTGTCCTTGGAATTCCACTATCAATTGATAATGAATAAACCGTGGTTTTCTTTTCCGAAAGTAAATCTAAAAATGTCATATCTAAATTATATCGGTTAACCGACATTTTCTCAATATATTCACCAAAAAATAGTTAATCATATTGGTCCATCATATCGAATAAAAGATAAAATGAAGCATTTTTCGGATGAAGAATAGTGTTAAAATCGGCTGATTTAAATGCCTAAAACGCATCAAAATTAATCTGACTTGATGCTTTATGGGGTGCTTTTGTTATTAAATAATAGCCATTTGCACCTTATCAAAAATTTTTCCAACAATATTTTTTCATAAAGATAATAAAAAAGGGCGTCCTGCCCTTAAATAGTGAACCCAGTCCTTTCGGACAGTTCACTTTTAGAATATCATAAACTAAATTGAATTCAAGAAAATTCTCCTAATCACTATTATCTTGGAAAAAAGGTAGAAAAGATTTTCTAATAATATCGAATTTAATATCTATTTATTGTTTAAAATTTTTACTTTTTGTTATCGCTAGAAAGAACTTTTATTTCATTTGCTAAAAATGAGGTTGATAGCTTTTCGATATGCTTCTCTATTCAACAAACTGCAATGGCAAACTGGTATGAACCTGGTGAATTCAGTGAGACGCTTTTGAATAAATTAAAATAAATTCCACAGAAGAAGAAATAGATGCTTTAATGTCTTGGAATTTAGAAAATTAACTCGGACGTTCGATAGTTCAAATTATTGTTACCTGTAAAGCATTAACGCTTGCCTTTAAAGCAACAAAAAAGCTTGAAACCTCATTTTTTCTTCGTATTAAACCTATTCTTTCGATATGGTGCAGAGTTTGTCGCGTTGTGCGAACGTATTTTTTATCAATGAAAATAAAACAAGAGCGATATTTATTGGTTAATATGTATAAATTATTCTATGTTATATTTCAGTTCCCTCTTCAAGAAGAGTTATGTATTCATTAAATCTATAAGTAACATATCTTTGTTTTTCTGCGACTGGAGAAACTATATTCAACTTACAAAAACTACTTACAATATTTGAGACAGTTGGTTTTGTAACATTCAAAAATTTCCTTAAATCGGTTGAATCAAAATATGGATGACTAAATATGTAATTCATTGCTAAAACAAGTTTTTCTTTATTTCTCACTTTTAGATTGTCTATTTTATTTTTTACTTCATTTTTAAGTGCTGTAATTTTATTAATTGTTTGAATAGAATTTTTAGACATTTCAATAATTCCTTTAAGGAAAAATTTCAGCCATTCCTCATATTTTCCTTTAAACCTAACATCCATTAACAACCCATAGTATTCTGTTCTATTTTGTTTAAAATATAAGCTTAGATATAGTAGCGGGTAATTCAGATATCCTATGTTTTTTAGCCAAAGCGGAATTAATAATCTTCCTATCCTTTTTTTATTTGGTCCATCACTTATGAAATCTCTATTAATAATGTTTTCAGCAATTCGACCAACCTCACCAATATATGAATGATATTTTTGTTTCTTTCTTTTACCAAATAATCCTATTTCATTCATCAATCTTTGAATCTTTTTATGATTAACAATAATGCCTTCGTTTCTTAAGGAAGCATAAACTCTACGAACGCCATATCTTTCTTTGTTTTTATGGAAGATATCTTTGATATGTTTCTTTAATTCCTCATCTTTATCTTTTCTATCAAATCTTTGCGATTCAAAATAATAAGTCGATTTACTTAGTCCTGATATTGTCAGAAGAACAGTTATGCTGCATCAGGATTCTTTTTGGACGGCTTTGATGATTCTTGTTTTTTCGCCTTGGCTAGCTTGGCTGTCTTTTCTAATTCCAAGGCTCTCAATTTTTTTAGATATAGATTCTCCGCTTCTAAATATTTGTTTCTTTCTCTAAGCAACTTGAGTTCTTCTTGTTCAGTTGGAGTTGGTTTAATTTTCTTTTTAGGCATAATATCTGTTGACACTCCTACTTTTGGAGACCTTCCCTTCTTTAAACATTTTAAACCATCCATACCTTTTTCTCGATATTTCTTTACCCATTGATAAATTTGGCCGGGATTTAAGTGAGCATTTTTAGCAACATTTGTTATAGAATCACCTGATAAAACTTTTGCAACTAGATCGAATCTTTGTTCTACTGTCCATTGTTTGTTAAAAGAATTGTGCTTTAGTCCATCAATACCTAGATCATCAAAAGCTTTCACCCATGAACCAACGTGGCTTAAAAAAGTTCTCCTACAAATTCCCAATGGTACAAAATCACGGTTTCCTTCTTTATACTTGCGAACACATTCAAGTTTAAAATTTAAATCGTATTTCATGAAAAAATACCCCTTTCCTAGTTTTGTCCAGGATTAGGGGTACACTTTAATCTAAATTATTTGTTTGTTCTTTTTCTTTTATAGTTCCAACTGCAGCTTCAGTAGTTAAGAATAATCCTGCGATTGAAGCAGCGTTTAATACTGCGCTTCTTGTAACCATGGTTGGATCGACAATTCCTTCTTTAAACATATCTACCCATTCTCCAGTTTTCGCATTAAAGCCAAAATTTTCTTTCTCTTTTAATTGTTTTTCAACAATATTTTTTCCTGAATAGCCGGCATTTTCTGCGATTTGATATAGAGGTTCACTTAAAGAATTTAAAACAACATTCATACCACGTTGTACATCCACTACATCGCTTGTTAATTCATCTTTTATTTCCTTATAAATATTGATTAATGAAGCACCACCTCCAATGACGATTCCTTCCTTAACTGCTGCTTTTGTGGCATTTAAAGCGTCCTCAATTCTTAATTTCTTTTCTTTTAATTCACTTTCAGTAGTTGCTCCAACCTTTATTAAAGCAACTCCGTTTGATAGTTTAGCTAAACGTTTAG
>JAQXNS010000070.1 GCA_029098125.1 bacterium | reverse complement strand
TGAATCAAATTTATTTGTCTGAGTATTTGTTTTTGATTTCGATAAATTCGTTAAATTGTTTGGCAAAGGTATCGATGATTTCAAACTCATTTAGTGTTAATCTTGCTGGTTTTCTAAAATAGCATTATTAATCATAATTTTACCAAAATCATGAAATATGGATGCTAGCGATTTTTTCCATTTTTATATACAAAAATATAGTACACAAAAATATTTTTCACACTAATCAATATTTTTAATTAATAAATTTTTTAAATTTGCCGAGAAATAACAAAATTGATTAAGATTGTATTAAGATTTTTTTCTACTCAGAAAAAAGCTTTAATTTACTGTAATTTTTTTAAAAACCTTGTAAATCTCGACTAAAATTTTGAATATTTGAATATTTTTTAATTGATTTTAGTTATTATTATCTATAAAATAGATATACATGGCAATCATAGATATCTTTTTAATAGCGACAGTACTTGTCGGTTTTGTATTTGGATTAATTGGAAATTGGTGGAGAAGACTAATTACCATCATTATTTTTGCTGCAATTGTATTGGTAGGCTATTTTGGGTTCTTTGAATATTTTTCTAGTTGGATTAGATATGATTTAATCGACTGGTTAGTTGAAAGTGGTTACATACAACCTCTTTCGTTTGAACTTGCACCTGATTTTGTTTTACGTTTTCAAAACGTAGAAGATTTTTTTATTGTTTTACAAAATTTAGGATTTGATTCTATTGTTCTTAAAGGTTCATGCGAAGGCGCAGTAAAGGCGATTATCGCAAGTGCTTTTGTTTTTGTAGCTTCAATCGTTTCTGAAGTTTTATCCTTTTTATTATATTGGGTTCTTTTAAGATGGATAATGCCTAAGAAAGCTCGTAGTGGATTCTTATCTAAAATATTTGGCGCTACTATTGGCGGTGCTTTTGCACTTGTCTCATGTATCATCGGATTAGGTCTTACTGGTTCGTTCATGGGCGCAATTTCAGAAAGTATCCTTCCTGCTGCTGCAGATAGTTCATCTTCCTTATTTAAACTTTTAGATAAATTAGTTTTCTCACAAGGTTTATTAACTCACGAACAATTTATTAAATATTTAAATTATGCTTGTGGAGCATGTGATCCACTTTTTTCAGCGTCTGTATTAGTTAGACCTATTTTTGAAACATTAGACCAAATGGGCTTCAGTCCATTACAAATTATTACAGTAACTAGCGTTAATGATGCCGGAGAAAATGTAAAAATTACCTTTAGGGATAATTTTTCTGCATTAATTCAAGACGTTGTTGATGTTGGGTTACCTAAACTGGATTCCATTGTGGCTAATTTGACTTAAATGTGACGGGGGAGGTATATGTTTATGAAGAAAAACCGCGCTTTAAGAAACCGGATAATTACTGGAATTGTAAGTACAGTTGTTTCCGTCGTTTTGTTCGTCATGGGAACAGTCTTTGTAGCGTCTCTACAAATGACAAATATTCATCCATTTGTTGCTATCGCTAAAAATTGGGCAGACTACGGAGCTGTCTTCACAGTTTTAGTGAGCCAAGAACTATGGTTTTTTCAAGGCCATTATTTAGGTTTTGATATTGTTTTTGTCGTTATTTTAGGACTTACCATTGTTGGATCAATTATTACTGCTATTGCTCTTGCAAAAAAGAAATGCAAAAAATTAATTGGCGCATTAATTGCAGAAATTATTTTTGGTCTAGTTTTAACATATGAATATTTAGTTTGCTGGTCATTTAAATTTGGGCCAAACATTGGTGGTGTTCCATATTTTTATGGTGAGCAAATGGCATTAACACAAGGAACTATTGACTTATTTACTAAAGGGCAATGGTGGGAACCAATTTGGGTTATTGTTAACTTAATTGCTTGTACAATTTCACTTGTAACAATTATTGCTCTTCCAATCGTTGCTATTTGCACAAGAAAAGTCTGCAAATGCTGCGAAGAAAGTAAAGAAATTGAACCAATTTCAGTTCAAGAGACTTCACCAGCTGTTGCTTCTAGCGAAGAAACTGTTGCTCCAAGAAAGAAAGCTGTCTTAATCGTTAAAAGATATGACAAACTTGGTGCTACTGGACCAATTGTTGAAAGACCTTGTGAAAATTATCCAAGAGAAACTATTGTTCAAAAGCCATTAACTAAAGAAGAAATTAGAGCTTGCATTAGAGACGAGTTAGAAAGAAATGAAACTAGAAGACTCGCAGAAGCTTACAGAAATGAAAAACAAGCTGAAGCAATTGCTCAAGCTGTAATTAAAGTTCAAGAAAAGAATAAAGGAACAGTCGAACCAAAAAAAGCTGACAACATCGTTAGTGAAAGCGTTGTCGAAACAAAAGAAGAGGAAAAAGTCTATCCTACTCCAATAATTTTCGCAATGCCTGCTCCAATTACTAGTGATGTTGCAAAAGAAGTTAAAAAAGAAGACACAAAACCTGCAGTTGAAACAAAAGAAACTGCAAAACCAGCTTCAAAAGGATTAACTGAAGACGAAGTTAAATCAATTATTGCTAGTGAAGTTAGAGAAGCTCTTAAGGATTTTGTTATTACACACGAAACAGTAGTTGAAAGACCTGTTGAAGTTAAAGTTGAAGCTGAACAACCAATTGAAAAAGAAGTTGTTGCTGAAACAAATACTGTTGAAAATGAAACAGCAGCATCTTCTAACGAAGAAGAAATCGTTATTAAAGTCGAAGAACCACAAGAAATAAATAACTCAAAAGTTGAAGAAGCAATCATCAATGAGACTGCTCCTGTTGAAGAAACAGCTGAAGAAAAAATTGCTGAACCAGCAGTTGAAGAAACTAAAGAAGAAACTATTGCTGTTGAACCTGAAGAAGAAACTGTTGAAGTTGAAGGTCCTAAAGTTGAAGAAACTCCTGCTACAGAACCAGTAGTTGAAGAAAAACCTATTACTGAAAATGTAGTTGAAGAAGTTCCTACCGCTGTTTCTGAACCAGTCGTAAGTGAAGAAGCATCTTCTGAAGAAGATAAAAAACCTGAAAGAATTCCATTTTCAACAAGAGTATTAAATGCTGACGACGATATTAAAAATGCTTATAACGAATTAAAATCATTATTAAAGAGTTATGGGTTAAATAATAGAATCGCAAATGGCGGTGATACTTTCAGATTACATAGAGTTACATTCTGTAAAATTACTATCGCAGGAAAATCATTAAAAATTTATTTAGCTTTAAATCCTGAAGATTATAAAGATTCTACATATCCTATTAAAGATGCAGGAAGTAAAGCAACTTATAAAGATACTCCATTAGTCTTTAAAGTTAAGAGTAAACTATCTGTTAAGAGAGCTGAAGAATTAATTAGAGATTGTATGGATAAAAACGGACTTGAACAAATTTCACAAGTCGAAGTTAAAGATTGGGCAAGTGGTTTAGCTAATGTCAATATTGATGACGATAGCGACGAATTCTACCAATCAGAAGAATAATCGGAAGGAAAATGAATTATGAAAAAATCAAAAATTTCAAAATCATTTGTTTGGGTTATTATCTTTACATTAGCTGTCTACCTTTTAGCTGGTGTAGCAACTGGTGTTTATGCTAATAAGTTAAATCCATCATTTGCTGGATTTGGTCCTTATTATAACCATGCAATCCTTGATTCACTTATCTATCCATTGAGAGTTGTTAAAGCATTAATTGTTGGTATTTTCACTCCAGCAGTTTATTCATCAATTCTTAACGGATACTCAAGCAACCCAACTGTTGCATTTTATAACTCATTCACATTTATTATTTTTGGAATTGTAGCATTAGTTTACGCTATTACTGCAATTGTCATTATTGTTAAAACATTTACACATAGAAAACCATCATATCTATGGAATTTAGTTTTTGGTGCTATTGCTTGTGCATTTATTTCCTATGGCCTTGCTGTAGTTCACACATTACTTTATGGAACAGCATCAGCTGATTTAACTGCATTAGATATTAATAATGGTGCACTTCATAGTTATTGGGTTAATAAATCAAACATTTTAAGTCACTCATGGAAGGCTGCAGAAGGACAATCTGCACTTCAACCAATCTTAAGTGGTCTTAAAAAATGGACAATGGTAATTTGTTTAATTCTTGCTATCGTTGCATTTGTTGGTTTATTAATTTCTGCTTTAGTTTATTTAGTTCGTACAAATATTTATATTGCTGAACATAAATATGATTATCTTGTTAAGAGAGAAAATAAAGCAAAAGCTAAATATTATAAAGAACATGGATTCAAAAATGGTATTGAACAACAAGGTCAACCACAAAAATCCAAAAAACAACTTAAAGAAGAAGCAAAAGCTCAAAGAGCAAATACTAATAATATTTACGCAAATCAACCAATTCCAACAGTTAATCAACCAGTTCAACCTATGATGGGTCAAGGTGCTTATGGACCTTATGCATATCCTTATCCAGCAATTATGCCAATCCAACAAGCTCCTCAACAACCTCAAGTTATTGTTCCTCCAGCAGGTGGAAATAATGTATCAACAGGAAACAATGCTCCATTAATCGTTCAATATATTACAAATGGAGAAAAGAACTCACCTGTTTCACCAGTTCAAGATCCAAATCAAGCTGGTATTTATGGACAAAGAGTTCAAGAATCATCATTAACAAAAGATGATTTAAAGAGTGCTGTCTTAGAAGTATTAAAAGAAAATAATCTCTTAGACCGCCCTCAACCTATCCAAGCACAACAAGTCGCTAGTGCCGTTCAACCAGTAGTCCAACCTGTTGTAGCTCCAGTTATCACTCCTGCAGTTGCTCCTAAACAAGAAGAAACAACAATTATTCTTGATAATAATGGAAGACACGAAGAGTTTGATGTATTAACAGTTGACGACTTAGTAGATTTAATTAAAACTGTAACTGGTGATAAAGTTCCAGTTGAAGAAACAAAAAAAGAAGTTGAAACACCAAAAAATGATGATGTTGAAGTTGTTACTTTAGATGATATTCAAAAAATCATCAGCGAAACAATTGAAACAAAATTTATTGAAAAAGAATCTCAAGAAGCTAAAGAAAAAGAAATCGCTAAAGCTGCTGAAGAAGCTTGCAGAGTAAATGCTTGCGAAGAATCATGCGAATGTGAAGAAGAAATTCCAGCTCCTGTAACAGTCGATAAAACTCAATCTGAAGAAAGAGTTTTACCTCCAATCGTTGTTGCTATTCCAAGCAAAATCGAAGAAGAAGCAGAAGAAAAAGTCGAAGCTAGCGATGAAATCGAGATTACACCTGTTGAAAACGAAGAAGTTGAAGACGATAGAATTAGTGAAGAAGATTTAAGAAATCTTATCCGCAACGAACTTAAAGAAGCACTTGCAGATATTAAAGTTGAAACAAAAGAAACTATTAAAGAAGTTCCTGTTTATGTCAAACCTCAAGAACCTGTAATCAAAGAAGTTATCAAAGAAGTTCCAGTTGTAAAAGAAGTCATTAAAGAAGTACCAGCTGCACCAAAAGTTGAAGAACCAGTTGTTGTTGCTACTCCAAGACCTCAAGTCTATCGTGGAAAAGAAAATTCTGTCGAAAAAGGCGAAGTTAAAAATCTTTCATTCCAAGAAAAAGTTTTAAGTAGCGACGCTGAAATTCTCATAGCTTATAATTCACTTAAAAATTTATTAATGAGTTATGGGCTAAAGAATAGAGTTTCAACATCTTGCGATACTTTCAGATTAAAGAGAAAGACTTATTGTAAGATTGCAATGGGTGGACAACATATTAAAGTTTATCTTGCACTTGATCCAAATGAATATAAGAATCTTCCAGTTGGAAATGCAGGCTTCAACGATAAATTTGCTGAAATCCCATTAGTTTTTAGAGTTAGATCTGATGCTTCTTTAGCAAAAGCTAGAGAATTAATTAAAGATTGTATGGCAAAAGATAATGTCGCTCCAGTTTCTGAAGAAGGCAAGATCGATTACGTCAGCGAACTCAAAAACAGCAAATAATATTTAAAAATTAAAATTTTTAGAGTTTCCTTTAAAAAGGAAACTTTTTTTAGTAGAATTATATCCTAGTGAGGGTTACCTATGGGACATGATGATTTAACAATTGGTTGTATTGAAATGATTACCGGACCTATGTTTGCTGGAAAAAGTGAAGAACTTTTAAGACGAATTAATCGTTTAAGATATGCAAAAAAATCATTTTTAGTTTTTAAACCATCGATTGACAATAGATATAGTGAATCAGAAGTCGTTTCTCACTCAAAAAGAGCTTATAAATGTATTTCTATCTCTAAAGGTAGTGATATTTTGAAATATTATCAAAAAGGAATCCAAGCTATTTGTATAGATGAGGTTCAATTTTTTGACGATTCTATTATTGAAGTTATAGATTTTTTAGCTCAAGATGGTGTTCGAGTAATTTGCGCTGGTCTTGATTGTGATTTTAAAGGGGATCCATTTAAGATTTCTGCAACAATTTTAGCGAAAGCAGAATATGTTACAAAATTAACTGCAATATGTTGTGTTTGTGGAAGAGAAGCAAATATGACACAAAGATTAATTAATGGAGAACCAGCATCAATTAATGATCCTGTTGTTCTTGTTGGAGCAAGCGAAGCATATGAAGCACGCTGCAGACATTGTCACATTGTTAAAGAATAACATTGTGAATTATATTAACTTTTGATATTATTGATAATCATATGTCGCCGAGTGATTATTTTACTTTATTAGAAATTAATGAATTAAAAGTATGGGGAATGCCTCTTTGGCTCTCAATACTTGTTATTGTTATATGTTTATTTATTAGCGCAATTTTCAGTGCTTCTGAAAATGCTTTTTCAAATTGCAATAAATATCATTTTAAAGTCCTTGCTGAAGAAGGAAAATTTTTACCAAAGTTAATTTTAAGACTGATTGAAAAATTTGATAATACCTTAATAACCATTTTAATTTCAAATAATATTGTCCAAACATTGATGTCATTTTTAAGTGCAATGATTTTTTATAATATTTGCAATTATTATATGCTTGGTGATGGTGTTGAGGCTTTTTTATCAACTGTCGTAATGGCATTTTTAATTTATGTAATAAGCGATACAGTACCAAAAATTTTATCAAAAGAATTTCCAAATAAACTCGCATACGTTCTTGTTTTGCCAGTTTATTCTATGTATATAATTCTTTATCCTATTATATTAGTGTTTAAATTTATTCTATTTTTAGTGCATAAAATATTTAGAATTAAAGATGAAAATATTTTAACTAAAGAAGAATTCATTGATATTGCAGATGAAGCAGTGGTTGAAGAAGAAAATAAAGAGAATAGTGAAGAATTATTCGAAGATAATGAACTAAAAATTTTAAAACGAGCTTTCTATTTTGATTCGATCCATGTTAGTGAAGTTTTAACACCTAGAGAAAAGATTTTTGCGCTAGATATCAATGGGTTAACAACTGAAAAATTAAATAAAATTATTCTTGAAACAACTTATTCTCGTATTCCAGTTTATGATGAAGACTTAGATCATATTGTTGGAATTTTAGTTATTAAAAATTATTTTAAAGAATATTCAAAAGATAAGCATCTTGATATTAGAAGTATTTTGACAAAACCTCTTTTTGTTAATAAAGATCAAAAAGTTGATGACATTTTTAAAGCTTTTAACAAAGAGAAAAAACATATTGCAATTGTTCTTGAAGATGAAAAAGTAATTGGAATGATTACAATGGAAGATGTTCTTGAAGAATTAGTTGGTGAAATTAATGAAAAACGAGTCAACCTCATTAAAGGAGCTTCGAGAAAATGAGTAGGCAAGTTTTAATCATAATTTATTCAATTTTATTGGTAATTTTATTATTTTTATCAATTATTTTTTCAAGCAGTGATATGGCTTATGGAAGTGCTTCATTAACTCGACTTGAAAGTATATATAGAAAAGATGAAAAAAATAAATCAAATTATTACGCTTATAAATTATCAAAAAATTATGATTCAACAATTTCAACAATTTTACTTTTAAATGACACTGTTAATGCTGGTTTAGACTCAATTTCTACCCTTCTTGGTGTAAATATTGCTTTTTTAATACTTGGAGAAACATATCCAGGAATTGAAACATTAAGCGAAAATTTTGGCTTTATCGCTTCAATGATTTGTTTAGTTACAAAAATTACCTTTGGTGAAATAATCGCTAAATCAATTGGTAAAATTTACAATTTAAAATTATGTAAAATCTATGGAAAACTTTTAAATTTATTAAATCTTATTTTTAAACCAATTACTTTTTTAGTTAGTGGCTTTGGAAATATTGTTTCTTATCCTTTTGTAAAAAATTTCAATGACATATACATAAGAGATGAAGAACTTCATGAAATGGTTGATGAAATTGAAGATAAAGGTTTGGTTGATGAGGACAAGGCTGAAATTTTGCATGGAACAATAGATTATGCAGAAACAAAAGCATATGAGATCATGACTCCTCGAGTTGATGTTTATGCAATTGATGTAGCTGACGATTTAGATGAAATATTAAATAAGGAAGAAACTTATTATTATTCTAGAATTCCAGTTTTTGAAGATTCTATTGATAATATTATTGGTTATGTATTAACAAAAACTCTTGTAAGAGCAAAACTTGAAAACGATAATGTGTCATTAAAAGATATTTTAATTAAACCTTTAAGTTTTCCTCGTTCAACAGAAATTAATGATATTTTGATTGAATTTAAAAATACACACCAACATTTTGCAGTTATTCTTGATGAATATGGTGGAACTGAAGGCGTTTTAACAATGGAAGATATTTTAGAAGAAATTGTTGGTGAAATTTATGATGAAAGCGACAATGATACAAAACCATGTGTAAAAAACAAAGACGGTAGCTATATTGTTGATGGTCAAATGAATCTTGAAGATTTTTGTACATTATTTGACATTGATTACGATAAATTAGAAACAGAATATGTAACAATTGGTGGATATTGCATTGAACTTTTAGATGATAATTTTGCAAAACTTCACCAAAAAATCCAATTTGAAAACTTATCAATGACAGTTATTGCTCTTGATGAGAAAAATACTATTGAAAAATTAAAAGTAGTTGTTGAAGAACCTAAAGAATAGCAACTTTTTTGTATATTTCATTTATTGTACTAGAAATTTCCTTTAAAGAAGTTTCATTATTTTCGATTGTAAAATCAACAAAATCTAAAACATCGTTATTAAATACTTTATCATCACAAATTAATCTTTTATTGACATCTTCAATTTTGTCTTGTCTTTTAATCATTCTTTCTTTTCGAATTTCTTTTTTAACACTTATATAAAAACTAACAATTGATGGATCGTTAAGTGTTTTAAAATGTTTCAAACCTTGTGGTTCAACAATTAAAACCTTATTTTTATCTATTTCCTTTTTTTCAGTACCATAAAAATTATCATTGTATGAAACGTATTCGATGAATTCGTCGTTTTTTATTTTGTTTATAAATTGATCTTTATTTATAAAATGATAATCGACATTATCTTTTTCATTTATTCTTATATTTCGAGTGGTAGTGGTAACAAATTTTTGATATCCATATTCTTTGATTAGAATTTTTGCAATCTCTGTTTTTCCACTTGCACTAGGTCCAACTAAAATAATCATAACGTAATTATAATATTTTTTTCATTTTCTTAAACATTTTAATTTGAAAATAAAAATTTTTTAAAAATTTTGCAAATTTTTTTAAAAAAAATATTTTTCATTCCTTTTATTTATGTGAAAGGGGAAAAAATCGTTCCTAGCCCAAGGAACACCGAGCTTGAATGAAGCTCATGCTCAAAAGGCGAAGTAATTTTTACACATTATTATTTCCATACTCGTTCCACACTTTCCCCTTTCATCCAAGGAGGTCGTTATGAAAGAAAAAGTTTTTAAATTTGTGAAATACTTAGAAATGTTGCTAATCATTTTATGTTTAGCAAGTTTTAAGCCTGCAAAATTAAATGTAAATAGTATTTCTGAATTTAGCAATGAAGAAGTCATCACTTTTTCTTCTTTTAAATACTCCAAATTTTTAGACTTCTCTCTTTCTCTGATCGATATAAAAAACGAAGAAAATTTTAAATTAACTTTTTATGTACAAAAATTAAATGATGTTGGTACATTTTACGTTTTTGGCAGTGCTCAAAACGAGACCAGTACTATTAAAAGTGAAATCACAACAATTAGTTCATATACATCATCTAGTGTAATTAATGAAATTACTATTGTTTTTCCGTGGGATGCAATAGACAAAAAAACAAAAATTACATTATATTCAAGCAGATCTAGCTCATCAACTGTACTATCAGACAGTGTATATTTTTATGTTACATCACCATTTGAAGCTATTTGCGATTACAATTCTATTTTTTATTATGCAGTTGATTTTAAAGACAACAAAATGATGATGAAAAAAGAAAATTTGAATTTTGGAGATTTTTTAGAAACTGTTGCTCTTGATTATTATATAAGGATAAAAGTATCTGATTATAAAATCTATTTTAATTGTGCAAGTGCTTCACCAATTTCAAATTCTGGAGTATTCCTCTTTTTTAAGGACCCATTAAATCGTTACTTAAATGTTTTTCCTTTGAGTGATGATGGTTTATATCGCTATATTCAATTTAGAACTAATTATTTAGTAGATGAAAACGCAATAAATCTTAGTTATTTTTTCACATATTATGTAAATGTATATTCTTTATCAATGTCAAAATTTAAATTTGGCGCCAATCTTGGCAATTCTTATGTTAATGCTAAAAATTATTTTTATCTACCAATGTATAATTTTGCAGATTATTCAACTTTAGAATGTTACATAAAAATCAATAATTTTGGAACTTTGAAGAAGAATTGCATTTTTCCTTTTAAATTTACATTTGCAAATGAATATGCCTTAGATTCTTTTTACATTTCAAGCAATCAAGGAAAAAGAAATCGGGGCGAAAAGATGGAGACAATAATAATATGATTGGAGCATTAAATTATTTTGTTTTAACATTTTTCGTTACTTTTATGAACGTGACATATTTTTCGATTGAAGGAATGTACATTAATAGAACATTTCACAATTTTCCGCTTGCTCTAATCGAAGATTCAGTCATTTTAATCGATAATCAAGGAATTTTTGATCCTTATTATGACAAAAATAAAGTTAAACAAAACGTTGTAACATATTTAACAAATAATCTAGCATCTCGACTTAATGAGTATGAAATAAGTTTTACATATTACACATATGAAGGCGAAGAAGTGAAATTAGATACTAGCGCAAAACCAAAAAATATCGATATTCATTTTCGCTGCACTTATTATGGCGCAATGAAATATGAAGGCTATCGAAATTTTGAAATTAGAGGAGTAAAGGTTTATGAATGAAAGATTATTAGAATATATAGAAACAAGTTTTTTAAAAGAACTGTTAAATAACAAAGATATCACTGATATCTCCTTTAATGGTGAAGATATATATTATAAGGATAATAGTATAGGACGCGTAAAAAGTAACATAACTTTAAACCCAAAAGAACCATATGATTTTATAAGACAAATAGCTAATTTATCAGATAGCCAATTTTCATTAACCAATCCGATTTTGGATGTTAGTGTAGATAGATATAGAATTTCAGCAACTCACCTCTCGATGACAAGAAAAAATAGAGAACCAGTGGTAAATTTTTCAATTCGTATTGGATATAACGAATTAAGAATCAAGGATGATGATTCTTTTATCCATCCTTTTGTAATGAAACTTTTAATTTTAGCAATTGAAAACAAAATGAGTATTGCAATAAGTGGCAAAACTGGAACAGGTAAGACTGAATTTCAAAAATATTTGATTTCTAAGATGGAAGATAATACTAGACTAATTATTATCGATAACATTAACGAACTTGAAACTGATTATTTTACTAAGAATTTAGATAGTCAAACTTGGTTATTGTTAAATAATAATGTTTCAAAGTTGACTTTTGATGACTTAATCAAAAGTGCATTAAGAAGTAATCCTGATTGGATTATTGTTGGTGAAAGTAGAGGTAAAGAAATGCTTTCAATTTTAAACAGCGCAATGAGTGGCCATCCAACAATTACAACACTTCACGCAAAAGATGCTCCATCTACTTACCATAGAATGGCAAGAATGTGCATGATTTCAAATGAATCTCTATCTTTTGAAGATACTTTGATTGATATTTATGATCATTTTAAATTTATCGTACACATAAAAGCATATTTTGATGTAAATAAAAAACATATTGTACGTTATGTCGAGAGTTTAGGTACAAATGTTGATAATTCATATTATGAAATATATCACTATCCTGATGTTTTTAATAAAATTCCTATTTTTCTCAAATCAGATTTCAATCTATCAACAAAAGATTGGAAAGATTTAATCAATCAAATCCCAAAAAAGGAAGTAAAAAATGGTTAACATCCTTTTTGTATTTGTTTCACTTCTTGCTGGTGTATTTTGTTTCTTTATAACAAGAAATCTATATTTTTCTATCGCTGTTTTATTGCTATACATATTATTTTTCTTCCTTTATATATCACCAAAAAGAGCTAAATTTAAAAGAAACATAAGCAGAAGTTATGAAGCAATAAATTTTATTAACAACTTTATTATCAGTTTAAGTGTTTCATGCAGTTTACCAAAGGCTTTAGAGAATGCAAAAAATAGTGGTTCTTTAAATCTAAAACTTCAAATTGAGTCTTTATCGCATCTTGATGTAGAAAAACAGATTGAATATTTATACAAATATTTTGAAATTCCTATTTATGGGGTGTTCATAAATATTATTCAACAATTTGTGTTTAATGGCGGAGATATTTTGTCTATTTCGCAACTTCTAATTAGAGATTCACGAGGAATAGAAAATAGATTAAACGAATTTGAACAAAAAAGTATGAGGTACTTTAAAGAATTAATATCAAGTTGGGGTTTATCATTTTTAATTTTAGGTGCAATTCATATATCTTTAGCTAATTTATACAAAGAAATTTATGATTTGCCATCCTATCCGTTATTGATTTCAGTATTTTTCGTACTATTTTTAGTCAATTATGCATTTCTTGCAAATAAAATTTACGACATTGGGTTCATATCGAAAGGAGATACCTATGCTAAAGAAGTTAAAGAAAAGATTAGAAAACGTAAATTTAGATCCAAAGAAAGAACTAAGAAACTATCTAAGTGTTAATTTCTTATTTATTGCAGGGATTACAATTTTAGCGATTTTTACATCAAATTATCTCTATTTTTTAATAATCCCACTTAGTATTTTGATTTTATCCATTATGTTTTTAAGTAAATATAACCTTTTAGAAGAAGATAAAAGAAGAAGACTTGAAATGGAATTTGTGGAAGTTTTTTCTTACATCAGAATTTACCTTGTTAACAAAGAAAATGTCTATTCATCAATTAAAAAAGCTAGTCAATATACATCAAAAGAAATGAATGAAGAGTTGAATAAACTTCTAATTCGTATTGATGAAGACAAAACAATCGTGCCATTTCTTGATTTTGGGCATTACTTTAAAAACAAAGTAATTGATGAAGTAATGATTGCTTTATATCAAATGGTTGATGGTGGATATAGTGAAAATTTTATCAATCAGTTTATAAACGTTTTTGATGAATTTAAAGCGAGGTCTAATAATGAGGCTTTATTTAAAAGATATTCGAAAATGGGAACAATAAATCAGATGTCGCTCGTTGGCAGTGGCTATCTAATGTTCGTTATGCTGCTTGTCATAATAAATATTATAGGAGATTTAACAAATGGGTTCTAAATTTGGGTTAATCTTATCATTACCATTGATATTTCTTTGTTTTTTATACGGAGTTGACTTTGTAATGATTCAACTTACATATACTTCACTCGATGCATTTTCAACAACAATCAATTACAAAATTTCAAAAACAGGTGAAATTAATGATGCTCTTAAAGAATATGCAGCAAGTGAAATTAACGCTAGGCTTATAGCAGTGAACGCGGATACGAGTTATTCTGAAGGTTCAACATTAGCATATTATTTGATTAAGGAATATTCGCCTATTGCTTATCAAAGCGATCCTTTAGAAATAAAGATTAAACGTTACGCTGTTATAAATATATATAACTAAGGAGGACTAATATGTCAGAAATTAAAGGCCAATTACTTGGTATCATTTTAGTAGTCACTATTTTTGGTGCAGTCGCAGGTGTTTTATTAACTGCTTTTACAACAGCAGCAAATAATACAAGTACAAAAATTGCAAATGACGCTGAAATTGTTGCAAAAGTCAAACAATTTACACCATCATATGATGATGTTATGGAATTTTAAGAGGTATATTTATGTCAGAAATTAAAGGTCAATTATTAGGAATTATTCTTGTTGTAACAATTTTTGGTGCAGTGGCAGGTGTTTTATTAACAGCATTTTCAACAGCAGCAAGCAATACAAGCACAAAAATCTCTAACGATCCACAAATTACCGCAAAAGCATATAACTACACAGCTGCAGAATAATAAGTAAGCCAAATTAGCTAAAAAATATATTTGTTTAAAGTTGAGCAAAATTGCATTATAATATCACTTAACGAGGTAAATTATGGATAACAAATTAATGGTTGAAAACTTAATTAAAGAAAAACTTAATATTAGTGATATTGATGAAACTGCTACAATTGCTACATATGGTTTAGATTCTTTGGATGTTGTTGAATTTTTAATCGAATTAGAAGATAAATTTAATGTTTCATTCGATTCCGAAGATACTAAAAATATTAAAACTGTCGGCGAATTAATTAATTTAGTCACTTCACAAATTAAGTAATCAGTTTATTGTAAGTTTTCATTTTGCATTTGCAAAAGTGCTTTAAAAAATTCAAAAAAAATCTTGCGTAATTAAAAGCGTTTATGATATTATTAATAAGCGCTTTTAATAAGCATGCTAACTTAGCTCAACGGTAGAGCAATCGGCTGTTAACCGATCGGTTGTAGGTTCGAATCCTATAGTTAGCGCCAGTGGCCTATTGGAGAAGTGGCTTAACTCACATGCCTTTCACGCATGCATTCATGGGTTCGAATCCCGTATAGGTCACCA
>JAQXNS010000069.1 GCA_029098125.1 bacterium | reverse complement strand
AAGATGAGTAACTAACGGAGGAGGCATCCGAAGAAATTAGTGAAAGGTGAGATTGCCGAAACAAATTTAAGGCATTAAATTTGATTGGGCTATGGGAGAACATCCCAATAGACTCCTAGAATTTTCTAGAGGCGCTATCGATGTAAACTCTTCAATTAAGATTGCATCGAGCGATGCAATCTTTTTATTAATTGGAGGTTTTATATGAAAAAAATGTTCTTACGCGGCGCAATTGCTGTACTTGGATTTGGAATGGTTGCAACATTAGGCAGCTGTTCATCATCAGAGAGTTCAACTGATGTTTTATATGTTGGAATGGAATGTAATTATCAACCATTCAACTGGACTACATCTACTGAAACAGAAAATACATTACCAATTTATCATGATTCAAATTTTGCAGATGGTTATGATGTAGCGGTTTCTAAATATCTTGGTCAAAAATTAAATAAAGAAGTCGTTGTTAAAAAGATTGAATGGTCTTCTTTAATTCCAAGCTTAAATTCTGATGAAATTGACATTGTTTTAGCTGGTATGACAGATACAGCAGAAAGAAGACAATCAATAGATTTTTCAAATCCATATTTAGCTAGTGATTTAGCATTTTTAGTCAGAACAAAAGATGTTCCAAGCGATCTTGGAACAAAAGAAAATCCAGCAACATATGAACAATTACTTAATTTATTTGATGGAAAATCATTAGTTTGTCAATCTGGTGTTGTTGGTGATGATTTTATTGATACTTATTTTGTTAACAATAGCGCTAATAAAGAAATTAGACATAGTGAAGCACTTCCTACATATCCATTAGCTGCAAATGATGTTAATGGTGGAATTTCTTTTGCAATGCCTGCTGAATTACCAGTTATTGAAGCTATGGTTAACATTAATCCAAGTAATTTAAGAGTTTTATACTGCGATTATTCTTTCTTAAGTGCAGATGATCAAAACGGTTTAACTGTTTCAATTGGTATCAAAAAAGGCAATGATGAATTAAAAAATTCAATTAATGCTGCTTTAGAAGAACTTTCAGTTGAAGAAAGAGGAAGAATGATGGGTAGTGCTGCTGAAAGGTCAGCAAATAATTAATAATGGATTTTGGTAAATTATTTAATAGTTCTGATTTTTCTAGTTATTTAGGTTGGCTTGGTTATGGTTTGATTTCAACCATAATTTTAGCTGTTTTTGGAACTGTTGTTGGTCTTGTTTTAGGCGTTTTTCTTGCTTATGGAAAAAATATGAAACTAAAACAAACCGATTCGCGGATAATTAAAACACTAAAAACAATTGGAATGGGTTTTTGTAATATTTACTCAACTGTTTTTAGAGGAACACCAATGATGGTTCAAGCTTTGATTTTTAAGTTTGGATTTGCTGCAATAGGTATCAACTTTGGTGATATTTTCTATATTAAAAGTGAAATTGGGAATGTTTTAAATGGTTGGTTAATCTGTGGGTTACTTGTAATTACATTAAATACAGCCGCTTATATGGGTGAAATTGTAAAAAGTGGACTTAACGGAGTTGATCAAGGACAAGTTGAAGGCGCAAAAAGCTTAGGAATGAAATCTTCAACAACAAGTTTAAGAATTATTTTACCTCAAGCTTTAAGAAATGCACTTCCAACTATTGGCAACGAATTAATCGTAAATATTAAAGATTCTAGCGTTTTAAATGTTATTGGTGTTACAGAATTATATAAACAAATCAATTTAATTGCTGGAAAAACTTATGCATTTATTGAATGTTATGTTATTTTAGCTCTCGTTTATCTCTTTTTAACTCTTATTGCTAGTTTCGCTTTAAAATTAGTTGAAAAGAAACTTGATGGAGAAAAGATTTCAATTAATCCATTTAGATTTATGAGGAAGAAAACATTATGAGCGAAAAACCAATCTTAGAGATTAAAAATATTGCAAAGTTTTTTGATACAACAAAAGTTTTAAAAGACATTTCATTAGATGTTTATAAGGGCGATGTTATTGCGATTATCGGTCCAAGTGGTAGTGGAAAATCAACATTTTTAAGATGTATTAATTTACTTGAAGAACCAACAAGAGGCCAATTAATTTTCGATAATAATGTTTATTACAATATTCCAAAATGTAAAGATGACTTCGTTGATTATGAAAACTATCGTAAAGCAAAGGCTGAATATAAAGAAAAATTAATTGAAACTGAAGATAATTTAGCTATTTATCAAAATTTATATATAGAAGATAAAAGCAAAAAAGAGTTAAAGCAAAAAATTAAAGAAGCAAAAAAAGCTTTCAAAGAAGTCAGAAAACATCCAGTCAATAAAATTGATTATTTTGATGAAGAAGCATACAAAGAAGAAGCAAAAGGTTTTACAAACGTAACTATATCAAACGATGAACTTAATAAAATTCGTTCACGTTTAACAATGGTGTTCCAATCATTTAATCTTTTTAATAATTATAATGTTCTTGGAAATTGTATTTTAGCTCAACAAAAAGTGCTACATAGAAGCTATGAAGAAGCAAAAGAGATTGCGATTAAAAATTTAACAAGCGTTAACATGCAAGATAGAATGAATTATAAAATCAAAGAACTAAGTGGTGGGCAAAAACAAAGAGTTGCTATTGCACGTGCTCTTTGCATGAATCCAGATATCATTTTATTTGATGAACCAACGAGTGCTCTTGATCCAGAAATGGTTGAAGAAGTTTTAAATGTTATGCGCTCATTAGCTGATAAAGGAATGACAATGTTAGTTGTTACTCACGAGATGAACTTTGCAAAAAATGTTGCAAATAAAGTCATTTTCATGGACAAAGGATACATTGTTGAAAGTGGTGATCCAAAAGAAATTTTGGTCAATCCAAAGACACCTCGTTTACAAGAATTTTTAAAGGCAAATTCTAAATAATTTCTCAAAAACCCTGCAGAACTCAACTATTTTTGTAAAATAGTTGAGTTTTTTTATCTCAATTTTGAGAAAATTTCTCCAACATTTCCTTTGATTTTTAGCTTAATTTTTCTGTGTAATGGTACCTCATCTTTATTTATTAAGACAATGTTATCTCCAAAAAAGTAAGATAAAAATGAGGCTGCTGGATAAACTGAAAGACTAGTTCCAGCCACTATTAATAGGTCAGCTTCACTCAATTTTATTATCGCTTTAGTTGTTGTTGATTCTTCAAGTGGCTCATCATATAGTACTACATCAGGCTTAACTATTTTCTTACAATGAGGACAAAGCGGAACATCTCCAAGTGATAAAAATTCATCAAGATTATAATTCCTCATGCAGTTTGTACAATAATTTCTATGAATTGATCCATGGAGTTCGATGACATTTTTTGAACCTGCCATTTGATGTAGACCATCAATATTTTGAGTTATGATGGTTAAATTCTTTCTTTTTTCTAATTTTGCTAAATATTTATGGGCTGAATTTGGTTTTGCTTCTTTATTAATCATGAATTCTTTATAAAATTTAAAGAAAATTTCGGTATTATTTTCAAAATATGAATGAGAAAGCATTATTTCGTAAGGTTTATCATATTTTGATTTCAGATTATATAATCCTTTTTCGCTTCTAAAATCTAATATTCCACTTTCAGTTGAAACACCAGCGCCACCAAAAAATACAATATTTTTTGCATTATCTATTAATTCTTGTAATTGTGAAATTTCATCCATAAATAGCCTCTAGTAATATTTTATTACTAGAATGGTTTTTAAAAAAGTTTATTTATTTAACAAAAAGTGTAATAATTTTTAAACATGGAGTAGTGGTGTAACTGGTAAACACGCTAGCCTCAGAAACTAGTGACTCTGTCGTGCAAGTTCAAGTCTTGTCTACTCCACCATATTGAAA
>JAQXNS010000068.1 GCA_029098125.1 bacterium | reverse complement strand
TCCTTTCTTTACGCTAGCTAATAAATTAATAAATATTGCTTATTCGCAGTTTTTTATATTAGGCAATGTCTTTTTAAATATCTTTTATTTTCATTTTGATATATTTTTATTAACTTATTTTTTACTAATTACATTATTTATCCTATTTACATTTATTCCTTTGTATTTAATTAAGAGAGTTAGTCCGGCAAAGATTGTAAATAATAAGAGCGAATAATCGTAATTTTTGACATTTTACTGTTTTTAACTATTTTCTGTTAATTTTAGGTAGTATTTTAATTATATTTTGAATTTTTTAAAAATAGCGTTTATGTTTTATAAATTAAATAAAATTTTCTCTATTTAGATGCTAATATGCTAGAATATTTAAAAATGTGAAATAAGTGAGGGGCTAATATGAGTTTTCGCGACTGGTTAACTGGCGATGGAGTAACAAATACTGGAATAGAATATTCGCCAATATATTGGGCAACGCTCTCGATAGTTTTGGTTGTTTTAGTATCTTTAATTGTATTTTGTACAATTAAAAAAATTCCATATAAAATCAAACAAAATGTATTAATAGGCGTTGCAATTTTTCAAATTTTCTTTGAAATTTTTTGGAGAATCATTTTTATAGTGTTTAAAAATGCTACATTTACGACACTTTGGCCAATGTATCCTTGTAATTTAGGTGGAATTATTGTTCCAATTATATGCTTACTAAATTCAAAAAAAGGAAAAGATTTGTTTTATGTTTTTGCGTTTGTTGGCGCGTGCCTTTCATTTGCACTTCCAGGAACAATGTATAGTTTTGATTTTATGGCTTTCCCACTTTTAAAGTCAGCATTACAACATACAGGAATTCTTATAATACCTGCAATGGAATATGCTATGGGCAAATACAAAACATCAATCAAAGAATTCCCTTTATTATTTGTTGGTTGTCTTATTCATTTTTTAAATTGCGAAGGTATTGATGAATGGCTTGGATTAGATCCTGCAACAAATGATTATATGTATCTAAGACAAGGCTATCCATTTGAAATTCCAGGCATACCAAGTCCGTTTGTCACTATAACTTTTGCTTTAATTATCTTTGCTATTTTGCTTTTTGCATTAGGTCCAAAAGAGTCAATAAGTGAAATTAAAAAATGGACGAATAATATAAAATTATCTTTTACAAAAAAAGAGGCTAATTCATAATAATTTCTCAAAAACCCTGCAGAACTCAAGTATTTTTGTAAAATTCTTCTATATTAAGTCATAAATTATTCTAAAAATATAACTATTTTTACTCACCTAACTAGTAATTAAGTCATGCTATTATGATATTGTTTTTTGGAATTATTTTTGCTTCTTCTTCATCAATTTCTTCTATTTTAAAATAGAGAAGTAACTCTGAATATGATAGAGGTGAACTAACCTAATCTTTTGAATTTGGATCAAACATTATTAAAAAATCATAGAAATCGCCATGAGCAAATAGTCTTTTTTCATCAAACTTTGCAGTAAAATATTCTAGTTTTAATTCTACTTTTTCCAGAAAAAATTATAACTCACTTTAAGGAGTAATATTTAAATTGAATAATGGATTTATTTGCTTGAACTCGAAATCATGTATTTAATTGTGAATTAGATACAATTTTGCTTATAAAGTACCTAAATATCATTTTTTTGCTTAAAATTTACAAAAAAATATAAGTTTAAGCGTGTCTAAGATTGATATTGGCCTAATTATTTTTGTAAAATAAGACAGTTATGCATTTAGAACAGTTTTATCACAATATTGGTGGGGATTATAAAGATATGATTTGTAGAATTAACAATGAATCATTGATTTTAAAATTTGTAAAAAAATTCCCAAATGACACGAGTTTCGCTTTAATAGAAAAATCATTAGTAAATAAAGATTATAAATCTTCTTTCATGAATGTTCACACTCTGAAAGGTGTTTCTTTAAACTTAAGTTTTAAATCTCTTTCTGATTCTTGCGTAAAATTAACAGAATATTTAAGAAATTCTGATGAAAAAGTTATTGATCAAGATGTTGCTTTTGCAATGTTTGAGGATATAAAAACAAAATATCATAAAATTATTAAGGAAATTAGCAACCTGGATTAAGTAAATGAAGAGAAAAAGTGTATTAATTATAGAAGATAATGAACTTAATCTAGAAATGCTTTCGTTAATAATTGATAAAGATTTCAATGTAGTTAAAGCACATAACGGATTAGAGGCATTAAATTATTTAAGAACATCATTCAATGATATTTCTTTAATATTGACTGATATTTATATGCCAATAATGAATGGTTATGAGTTTTTGGATAATCTAAAAAAAGATCCTCAACTTTCTTTAATTCCAGTCATTGTGATGACGCAAGCAAATAGCGATGAAGAAGAATTACTTGCTCTAAAACATGGAGCAAACGATTTTTTACCAAAACCTTATAAGCCTCAAATTATTCTTCATCGTATTTCAAATATGATAAATTTAAGAGAGACTTCCTCACTTATCAACATCATTAAAAGAGATAATTTAACAGGGTTATATACAAAAGAGTATTTTTACTCGAAAGTAGAAGATATATTAAACCAAGATTTAGATACTGAATATTCAATAATTTGTACGAATATTGAAAAATTTAAAGTTTTTAATGAAGTTTTTAGTGCAAAAAAGGGTGATGAACTATTAAAAGAGCTTTCTGAAGCTATTTTAAAATTAATTCCTCAAGATACTTTAGTTGCTAGATTTAGTGCCGATCGTTTTATCATTTTTATCAAATCTGAACATGAAAAAATATATCGTAAGAAATTTTTAGCAACTTCTAATGATATGTTTGATAACATCGTTGTTAAACTTGGCGTTTATAAGATTACTCAAAGAAATCTTAGTGTTAATCAAATGGTAGATAGAGCTGTTTTAGCTTGTAATTCGATTAGTGGTATTTTTGATACTTTTATTGTTGATTATGATGAAAAGCTAAAAGATAAGTTACTCAAAGAAAATTATTTATATGAAACAATGGAAGATGCTTTAACTGATAAAGAATATAAAGTTTTTTATCAACCTAAATATGATATTAAGAGAAATGTTTTAGTAGGCAGTGAAGCTTTAATTAGATGGCACAATAAAGAACTTGGAATAATTCCACCAAATGAATTCATCCCATTATTTGAAGCAAACGGTTTTATCGTTGAACTTGATAGGTATGTTTTAGAAGAAGTTTTTTCTTTTTTGCATGACTTGGATGAGAAAAATCTCCCATTATTACCAATTTCGGTAAATATTTCACGAATTGATATATTAAAATCAGATTTATTAAATTATTTAAAATCTTTAGTTCAAATATATAAGATTCATCCTAAATTTGTGCATCTTGAAATTACTGAAAGTGCATATATTGAGAATCCTAAAATTATTCTAAATGCAGTTGATGAGTTAAAAAAACAAGGTTTTATCATTGAAATGGATGATTTTGGTAATGGATACTCCTCTTTAAGCATGTTCTCACAAATGAATATTGATTATTTAAAACTTGATATGAATTTTATTAGAAATGAATTGATTACTGATGATAATTCAACAAATCTAGTTTCTTTTATCATTGATTTTGCTCATAAAAAAGGTATTAAAGTTGTTGCTGAAGGGATCGAAACTTATAAGCAATTTAAAACTCTAGAAGAATTTAATTGTGATTATGCTCAAGGATATTTTTTCTATAAGCCATTGAATGAAGAAGATTATTTAAATTTATTGAAAACAATTGATAAGAATGCTTCAAATTTATCTAATAATGATTTACAAAGAGAAGTTAAACCTTATCTAATTTATATAGATAATGATAATAAATATTATAATTTTTTAAATGATTCATTTAATAATGTTTATCAAGTCAAAATGCTTTCAAATATGCAAGAAATTGATGAATTTTTTAAGCATTTTGATAATCAATGTGCTTGTTTTGCAATTAACTCATCTCTTGATTCAATTAATACTAGTGAGTTAATTAGTAAAATCAAAACTAACAAAAAAATGTTTAAAGTACCTCTTCTTGCATTAATTGATGGACCATTTTCACCTATAAATTCTATGATTCTTGATGATGCTGATGATTTCTTGTGTAAACAACATTTATACAAAGATGCAGAAAGAAAGATTAAAAAATTAATCAAAAATTATCAAAAAACAATACAATTTGAAGAATATGCTTATGAAGCGGATCATGATTATGTTACAGGTTTATTAAATAGAAGAGGACTTCATCGAAGAGTTAATAAATTAAAACCAATAAATTTTCCACTTGCTATTTATCTTTTTGATATTGATAATTTGAAATTCATTAATGATAATTTTGGACATGAAAAAGGAGATTTAGCAATTTGTTGTTTTTCAAAATCAGCAAATAAATACATAAATGATAATGATATAATATGCCGATATGGTGGAGATGAGTTTTTACTTGTATCTTTATCAACTAAAAATTCAAATGATGCATTAGCTTTAGGCAATTCTATTGGTGAAGATTTTAAAAAAGAAGCATCTAAAGTAAATATCGATGTTTCGTGTTCAAGCGGATGCACCATTTGCTATTCAAAAAATGAAATGACTAAACAATTATTAGATGAAGTAGATAAATGTTTATATAAAGCCAAGAAAAATCAAAAAGGATATTGTACCTTTTTAGATGCAAAATAGTGTTAGATTATTTGGTTAATGATTTTCTTATAAAAGGGACTTTATAGAAAAACGATTTTTAACAAAAATACATGTTAAAACTAGCATAAAAAGTTACTTTTTTGATAGTTTAAGGGCATGAAATATGCAAAAATTCATTAAAAATAATGGATATTTTAAATCAGTAAATTTATTTATAATTGCAGTGTAACGTTCAAAGTTAAACTTTTTGATAATAGCTTAACGTAAAAATTTTTTAAACAAACAGCTTTATGGATGAGAGTTGCTTGATATTAAATTCAATAATTTTTTCTGATATTTTTTAGTTACTACTATAGGAGAAAAATTTCTATGAAACAAAATTTTTTAAAGTATGGCGCTGTCTTATTTTCTTCACTTTGTTTATGTGCTTGTTCATCAAATGAAACACCAAAAAAAGATGAAGAGACTCCTCCAGTTGAAGAAGTTCCAGAATGGAATAAGGATGAAACATTAAAAATTTTAACAATTGGCAATAGTTTTTCTGATGATGCGATGGAATATATTGCAAATATTGCGCTAGATTTAGGGATCAAAAATGTAAAACTAGGCAATTTATATATTGGTGGTTGCTCTTTAAACAAACATTATAACAACGCTATTAAAGATTTAGCAGCTTATGAATATAGAACTAATGATGGTTCTGGATGGCAAAATAAAACAGGAACATCGATTAGTCAAGCGCTTGAAGATGAAGATTGGGATTTTATTTCTCTTCAACAAAACAGCGGTGATAGTGGAATAAGTGATTCATATTCGCCATATTTAGAAGATTTAATTGAATATCTAGCATATTCAGCTAATGAAAATGCAAAATTTGTGTTCCATATGACATGGGCATATCAACAAAATTCAACTCATCAAGAATTTGTAAAATACAACAAAAATCAAATTACAATGTATGAAGCAATTGTTAACGCTGTTGATGAAAAAGTTAGAAGTAATCCTGATATTACTCAAGTTATTCCTGTTGGTACAGCAATTCAAAACGCAAGAACATCATTTGTCGGTGATACTTTAACTCGTGATGGATATCATTTGACTATGGATTTTGGAAGATATGTTGCTGGATTAACATTTGTGAAAAAATTAACTGGGTTGAATATTGATAATTTAACTTACGCACCACAAAATGTTGATGAATCTTATAAAAAAGTAGCGATTGAAAGTGTAAATAACGCTGTTAGCAACCCAGATGTTATTACTCCATCAAAATTTGATAAGGAACCTAGTTATGATTATTCAAATTATCATGAACTTGATTTAGGACTTACTCAATTTGGTTATTGGAACGCAACTGAAGCAAATAATTACAACAAAATAATTACAAACGCTAATAATTCAAATCAATTTTATGCTTCAAGAAGATTAACGAGACTTGACTTACCAATTGGATCAATTATTGAACTTAAAACTGGTTATGGTTATAGACCTGAAGCTTGGCTTGATGATTCAAGACAAACTAGTCGTCCACCTTTAACTTCAACAAAAAGAGTAGAAGTTACTGAAAAATGGTGGGGAAAATATGTTTATAGAGCTTTTAACATCTATAAATCAGGAAATCCATCATTGCAAGGTAATACTGAAGCACCTAATGCTTTAAAAATTTATGTTCCAAACGATGCTGAAATTAACTACGAAGAATTAAAAATAGATTTTATTGAAAATGCATATTATGATTCAACAAGCGATAATTATGCTTCTCCAATTAAAGATGATTCTTTAAGTAATAAATTTTTTACAACAAAGCGTTTTAGTGAAGATGAATTACCAATCGGATCAATTATCAGAATTAAAGAAGGCTGGCAATATCGTCCTGAAGCTTGGGTAAAAGATGAAAAACAAAGTTCAAGACCAACTGTTACAAAACAAGATGTCACTGTCGTTACTCAAAAGTGGTGGAGTGATTACACATTAAGAGCTTTCAATATTTCAAAATCTGATAATTCGGTTATTTCGGGAGTTGATAAAAGCGGAATATTTACAATTTATATTCCAAACTAATTTCTAATTTATAATTTTGGGGGATGAGAAAAATCAATGATTGGTTTTCATCCCTTTTAATTTGTAATTTTTCTATATTCTAAATAAGTTTTTAGAAAAAAATACGTAGGTGAATTGTAAGACTAATTGCAACTATTATTAGGTATTAACAGATCAAAAATACGTAGGTGAATTGTAAGACTTATTGCAACACTATTTAATGAAAAATTATTTGTGATCTTAACAGAATTTAGATAAATTACCCTCATTTTTTTGCATTATTTGCTGGTTTTTATCCACATTATGCATGATTATTCTTTAAAAATTATCAAAAAAGGCGCGTTTTTGATTCAAAAATTATTGTTTTCGTGAAACTTATTAATTTTATAATGTATCCTTTTTATAGTTACATAGAGATTAAAAACTAGAAATTCAATCGCTTGAGAATCTATCAAACTTGTAATGGCAAGCGTTGCAATTAACTTTACAATAATAGAATAAGGATTTGCTTTAAATACAACATTCTCTTATTAAGCAAATATTTTTTCTATTTAATTGGATAAATCTGAAAAATTAATCTAAATTAGCTCTTGCAAAAATTTATCAAGGGCTTCTTGATACATAGTTTTTGCATGTAATTTGATATATTCCATGTCTTTAATGCCGTTTGATGTTTCAATAATTCTTATTTTTGAGTCTTTTACTTTATTTCTTCCACAAATTATTACTAGTTTTTCTTCATTTACGTACTTTAAAATTCCACTAATAACTTTTCCATTTAATGATTGACTATCAAATGAACCTTCTCCAGTGATCACAATATCGCTCTTTTTAACCAATTCTTTAAAATTTGCTAATTCAAGTAGTGTGTCAATGCCGCTTTTTAATTTTCCGTTTAATATTGAGCATATAGCTCCGCCGATTCCTCCAGCCGCCCCGCTGCCTTTATAAGTTGATAAATCAATATTTTTCTTCCTATTTATAATATTAGCGATGTTAATCATACCTTTTTCGATATTATCTAATTCATCATTTTTAAATCCTTTTTGAGGTCCAAAGATGTATGCGGCGCCATTTTTACCAACTAAAGGATTATTTACATCAGTTAAGCCAATAAAATTTACATTTTTTATGGTTTTTATTAATTCTTGATCATCATAATCATCGATAGTTATTAAATCTTCTGCACATAAATCATTTTTATGGTTAATTTTTAAACCTAGTTCTTCAAGCATTCCAATCCCAAAATCAACAGTGGAAGTACCACCAAGACAGATATAAATTGTTTTAGCACCTTTTTTAATTGCGTGTTTTATTACTATTCCAATGCCTTTTGTCGTTCTTTTTGTATTTTTTATTGTATTTTTAATCATTGGAAGACCAATAATTTTGCTAACTTCAATAATTGCTTTATTTTCATCAAAGAAAAAATATGGGACATTAATTGCTTCGTATTCTGCATCGATTGTATCTACAAATATTTTTTCACCTTTTAAAATTGATGAAAAAGCCTCTAAACTTCCTTCGCCTCCATCTGCGATTAATAAAGTTGTAAGTTTTATTTTCTCTGAATATTTATTATTTACTAATTCT
>JAQXNS010000067.1 GCA_029098125.1 bacterium | reverse complement strand
TATAAAAATCACTTTCTTCAACAAGTGAATGAGCATCAATCACTTCATCAATCTTGCTTTGTGACACACTAAAAAATGTTGGTCTAGCAAACCCAGTAAAAATACTACTGCCGTTATTAAAATAACCACCATTCGAGGAAAAATAATAATCATTGTATTTGAAATTCAACTCTTCTAAATTATCAAGAATTGAGCAGTCAATTGAATCTGAAAATGTTTCAAAAACAAACAAAATATTTGACTCAGATTTTTCATTTCCATTAGAAAGAGGGCTATAAAGTGATGAGTCATTTTCAAATAAAATATCTTTGTACTTACGATCAAGAAAAATCTTGTTAAGAAAAATGCTTTGATGTTTATTTGTATGAACAAACATCAGTCTTTTAAAAGTCCAAGGCAAATTATCTACTTTCTTAAAGTTTGTTGAAGATGGAAAACGCATTTTTTCTTCGAAAAGTTCTTCATTAAACAATTGATTTGTATGATAAACCCTATTTTTTGTATCCAAAATCACTCCCTTTACCTTGAAAAGTTGTTCATCAGAATATTGCCAACTATAATTTGCTAGCTCTAAAGAAACAAATAAGTCATTATTACTGATAAAGCTGCCTAAAGAATTAAAATCGCGAATTATTTGTAAAGATTTACATAAATCCTTCATTTGATCATATGAAATAGATATAACAATCTCATCGTCATGTAGTTCATTTTCAATATGTGGATAAGTTTGAAGCTCATTAATTGAATCTATATAAATAAACTCGTTAAAAGACCTTGCACTAAAGCCACTAATTTTTTCTTTAAATGCACCATTTATTTGATATAACTCGTTTGAGTCTGGAAAACCATTCTCAAAATCATAAAAATATCTGACTCCATAATAATCAAGATCATCTTTATAATCATTTAATAAAGAAAATACTTTGTTTTTATTTACAGTATAAAAATCCAAAATTCCATTTGATGAATTCTTCCTTGTTAAAACAATAGAATTTTCACTTAAAATTGATGAAAAGGCACTTGAAATTGAATTATTCAATGTCGTTGTTAGCGTAATGGCCAAAGCAGATGTAACTAAACATAGCGAAAACATTGCATTTCGAAAAAAATATCGAAATTTTCTTTGAGAAAACTTTGATTTTATATGTGAAAACATTGTTTTAAATGAAAATTTTGCATCTTTTTTCTTATTTTTTATGCACATTATGTTTAATTCACTATCAACAACTTTCGCTTCATCATTAAATTTATGGAAAAATTTTCCCTTTTTTAAAGTTATGATTTCATCTGCATACACTTTAGAGCTTTCGATGTCATGTGAAACACAAATAACTAATGTAGATTTTGATATAATCTTGAGCATTCTAAAAACATTTTTTGAATTAACTGAATCTAATGAACCAGTTGGTTCGTCGCAAAACAAAATTTTTGGCGAATGAATAATTGCGCGAGCAATCGCAACTCTTTGCTTTTCACCACCGCTAATATTTTTAACAACTGAATTTTTAATTACTTTTAAATCTAATAGATTAATGATCTCTTCTATTCTTTTATTTTTATATTCATCATCAAGCGAACAAAGAGAATCCAAATTCATTCTGATATTATTCAAAACTGTATCATCTTCAAGCAAATTAAAACTTTGAAAAACAAATCCGAATTCGTGTAATCTTAAGTCTCTAGATTCTTTGTCACTTAACTTTCTCAAATTTTTCGCTTCAAAAAATATGTCTCCCTCATATGAGGAATCCAAGCCGGAGAGCATATTTAAAAGCGTAGATTTCCCACAGCCACTATCACCAACAAAAATATAAAAACCGTGATCGTTAAACTTATAGGAAATATCATCAAGTATTACTCTTTCACCGAAATTCTTTTTTACATTACAAACTTCAAGTCTCATTCTTCTTTCAACTCCTCATAAACATCCCTGATTTTTTTAAATTTAAGTGGGAAATAATTAACCACAAACGATAAAAGAAAATATGTACAACCTAAAATTATCGAGATACAAATATCGATTGAGATAATATTCTTACTTACTAAAAAAGAAGATAATAATTGGTTAATAAAAAAGGAAGAAATTAAGGAAAGCAAAATACCAAAACAAACACCAACTAATTGATAGATCATTTGTTCACCTAGATAAATAGAAATTACGTCATCTTCAGAAGCGCCAAGAACTGTCAAAATTGCAGATTCTTTTCTATTATCAAGAGAACTTGAATAACCTAAAAATGCACTAATAAAGAAGCTTGTAATTAGCGAAATTACTGTAAAAATGTTGAGTCCAATAAATATGGAATCAGTTAATTCTATAAATGAATTTGTAAATAAAAATCCATCATTTTGAATATTTAAGTTGAGTTCTGCGGGCTTTTTTAGAATTTTTTCATAAATTTTCTTATTTGTATGTTCTGATAGACTAAACACATAAAATGCATAGTTCGATAGTTCTGAATCGCTTTTTGCACTTTCAACTAAATCAAAAAATGTTACTTCTTTTGAAGCAAGTTTGCTTGTGTTTTCTGCTAAAAGAGATTTTAAAATCTTTTCAATATATAAAGGATTATAGTACAAACATGGAGAGTTGAGATAACCAAATTCTTGCTTACTACCTTTATAAATAAAATTAAAATCGACGTTAAGTTCCTCGTGAATATTATCGTTTATTTCATCATTAAAATAGTAAAATGATTTTTTTATAGATAAAGTCATTTCACCATTTTCCTCTATATTAAAAATATTATATTTTTTTAAAAATAAGTCATTAGCAAAAAGAGCAGCTTCATCTTCCAAAGCTGAATAAAATGGTTTAAGTCTAAAGTCATCAATAACTGAATCACTGATTTTAATTGATTTCTTGTCATTCAAAAAATAGTCGTAAGAATTACACACAATAAAATCGCAATCTCTAAAAACTAAATTTAAATCATTAATATTAGGTTTTGTATTTTTTACTATATTTACAGCATTATTACCGATTTGCGTAGATTCTTCCTGCGATACCTTGAAACTACTAGCATCAACATAACTGTTCAACAAAAAATCTTTAGAGTTTTTTATACCTAAATTAAAAAATAAAGATAAAATCATTACAAAAACAGTGAAAAAAGACGAAAAAACCGTCAAAAGATTGATTTTCATATTTTTCTTCATATTTTTATTAATTATTCGTGTTATAAAATTCCTACCTTTAGTTTTATTAAAGGTTATTTGTGGCAACAATAGATTATTTTGATATTTATTTTCTTTAAATTCTTCTTTTTTAATAATTCCATTTTCTAAATAAATGTATCCATCATAATATTTTGAGAATAATTCCTCATTGTGCGTAACACAAATAACTAGTCTTTCCCTCGAAATTTTAACTAGTTCACTCATCAATTTTAATCCATTTTCATTGTCAAGCGCGCCTGTTGGTTCGTCGCATAACAAAATCTTTGGTTTGTTCATAATAGCACGAATCAATGATGCCCTTTGTTTTTCACCTCCACTTAAAAATTTGACTTGATCAACCGATGTTTCTTCAAGTCCATACTCATTTATTAATGAATCAATGTATGTTTTATCGCATCCACCTTTAATGTTGCTAGCAATTTGGATGTTTTCTTCTAGGCTCATATCGTCTATTAAGTTGTATTTTTGAAATAAAAAGCCTATTTCATTTTTATAAAATGATTGTTTTTCTTTTTTCTTCATATCAAAAACACTCTTCCCGTCAATTTTAATATCACCTGAAGTTGGTTTAATTAACCCACCAATAAGAGCTAAAAGAGTTGATTTTCCACAACCACTTTTTCCTCTAATAAAATAGAGCCCTTTATTAGGCAAAGTAAAAGATATATCGTTTAACACCACATGTTCACGATCGTTATTTATCTTAAAAGTTTTTGTAATGTTTAAAATTTCTATCATAATTTTCCGCCTTCACATAAATAAAAGGAACGAAAAATATTTTTTTTAAAAATTTTTGAATTTTTTTGGCACATTAATAGAATTTGTGGGTAATTCATCAGCAATATTTTCTATTGAAAATATAATTCAATATAATTTTGCTTTTATTTTTGAGTCTTTTCATACTTAAAATAAATTTTAAGAAGCAATTTAAATATAGTTC
>JAQXNS010000066.1 GCA_029098125.1 bacterium | reverse complement strand
TAAACATTTCTTCGTAGGTTTTGTTTGCATTAAATAGCTCTGGATGATTCTTTAACACTTTATAAATATTCTTGTTTTCTTTTATAAAATTTAAATATGGAATTAAATTTTCATCATTAATTAATAGTAAATCCTCTAAACTGTCTTTAGAAATTATAGTGTTTTCATTTTCTTTTGACTTAAAATGCGAGTTAAATGATGAGTTTAATAATCCTATAGTTTCTTCTAATAAATCATTCATATTTTCATAATGTAAATAAAAAGTTGATCTATTTACACTAGCGATTCTACATATTTCCTTGATTGTGATATATTCATAATCTTTAGTTTCTAAAAGCTTAATTAGTGCATCATTCATTTTTTTAGCAGTATTAAAATATTTATTTTCATTTTTATTCATGTTTGATGCACCTTCTTTCTACTCTTCAGAAATTTCTTTTGCTAATTCTGTAATCTCAAATGCGTGTTTTTCTTTTCTAGACTTTAATATTTTTAAATAAGCTAGATAATTAACACCACATCCAATAAATCCTATAACTCCAAGAATTATTCCAAGGACTATATCAGTTGCACCACTAAAACCGAAATCTGTCATTATCATACTCATTCCTGTTCCTGCAATTAATGCAGAGATTGTTCCAAATGTAAAAGCAAAAATATTTGCAGGTCTTTTAACTTTTTGATCTAGTTTCTTTAATTGAACGACCTTTGTAGTTGTTTTTGGTGCATATTCTTCTGCGATACGCTTTGCATAAACTTTATCTAAATTTTCCATTTTTTATCCTCCTTGTCCATCGACAAATAAAGAATATCATTATGAAAAACTCTTCTAAACAACACGTTTTTAAAAGAATGTCTATCTCACTAAATTATAATTTGCTTTAATTAAATCACAATCATAAAAACCTCTAATAATTTTTAAGTATTTTCGCTAATAATCGTAAAATCAGCTAAAGGTACATTTGCTTGTATTATAAAAATAATAATTTTGTCCATTTCTATTGGACACTTTTATCAATAATTGAAAAACTGTCCAGTAATATAATGATAATTGCAATAACGAGAAGTTGGGGATAATGAACTGATAAATTTTTTATAATTTTTCTTCTATATTATGATTGTAATTGTAAATAATTTTGTTTTTTTATCGGTTGAAAATGTAGGCGATTTTCGATTAATAAATAATAATGGTATAACACTTAAGGGATTAGCGGCACGAAATTTTTTGTTTGTGATCAAAATCAAAATGTACGTTCTTATATATAAGAAATTGTACAATCGTATTTTAAAATTTATATTAGTTTAACACGACGCTATATATAACGCTTACCCTCTACCTCATATTTCATTAAAATATTTAAAAAAGAATTTGGTATAACTCCTAGTAATTATAGAAAATAAAAGGCACAAAACATAAATTGATTGTGATTATTATGACTATTTAAATGATGCCCGTGTGCAGTGAAAAAATATCAAGGTGAAGATATGGAAAAATATTCTTGGGAGGAATTTTCTAAACCAATAAAAGAATAAAAAACAATCGCCCATTTATTTTCTTAGAAAATCAATCATATATATTGGAAATTGGTATATATTCTCGTTTTCTTTAATAAAATTCCCATCTCCAAAAACATATGACTCATTGATTTTATATATATCAATTAAATTGTTTAAAGCAGAATGATTATATAATTTTGAGTCGTCCGCTTTTCCTGATTTTATTTCTATAGGCAAAACATCATTGTTATATTCAACAATAAAGTCAACCTCTCCATGTTTTTTTGAGTTGTAATAAAATAATTCTTCATCAAAACCATGGGCAACTAACTCTTGGGCCACCACATTTTCATAAGGTGCACCATAATTTATTACCTTTTCATTATCTATTATTTTTTGCCTAATACCAGTCGACAATAATTGCGAATCTAATAACCCTATATCGCTCATAAAAAGTTTCATTGTTTTTCTTTCACTCGCTAGATGTAGGGGTAAAATAGCTTCAGTGACATTATATGTTGGAATAGCAACTCCTGCGTTTGTAAGCCACAAAAACTCATCATCAAGACTATTTCTTTTTAAATAATTTATATCCACTACATGAGTAGACATATATCTTTTGTTTCTTGAGTTTAGTTCGGAAGGAATTGCTTTAAAAATTTCTCTTACTCTTAATCTTTTACCTTCATCAGAAATATATGTAGTTATATCTTTATTGTAATACTTGATTATGTTTTGCTGAGCAACATCAACCAAATGAAGATTTAGAGTTTGTTTAAATATTTTAACAGCCTCTGGCATACCACCCAATAAAACATATTCTTTAAAATAAGCATGAAAAAGGCTATTGATTTCTTCATCCACCACTTCTTTGTTTATAAAGCAGTTTTTAACATACTCTATAGATTCCTGCCCAACGTTTTTTGCCCAAAGAAATTCTTCAAAGTCTAATGGATACATCTTATATTCATCTACATATCCAGTTGGATTCAAAACAACGTCATTAATTAAAATGCCTAATAACGATCCACTTAAAATAAATCTATATCTTCCATCTTCCACTAACGCTTTCATTGCAGTTAATATATCTTGCGTTTTTGGAGATAAAGTTCCATTTTCTTTAAGTTCTTTTCTTCTTGTGTAAATCAACTGTATTTCATCAAAAAAGATGATAGTTTTATAAGGAACCATTTTTTGACCTTCTATTGCCGATAGCCTAACCAATAGTTGATTAGAATCTTCTATTGTCGCGAATGTGTCAATTAAATTTGTTCTTTCAGCAAAATTAATTTCAATATATTTATCAAAATTCTCTTTATTTCTTATGAATTTTCTAATTGAATAACTTTTTCCTATTTGGCGAGCACCATAAACAATTAAAGCGTTTTTTCTATTGTTTTTCCATTGTGTTAAATAATTATCAATTTTTCTTTTTAGCATGTGCTTATCCTCAATAATACAATATCACATTGTGAAAAAACTGCAAGTCAAATTTGGATATTTTGTGAAAAAACTGCAAGTTGAATTTCGACATTTTGTGAAAAAATTGCATAAATTCTTATCTTTATAATGTGCTTTATAGAGACTTGCAAGAAATTTTGTGTTTGAGTAATTAAAAGTCATAATTTTCTCTTTCATTTAAGCTAAAATTTCAAAGCCTAATTGATATTTTTCTTCTTCGCTTAATTCTGAAATATATTTCTCCTTTTTCTTTGATGCTGTATTGTTATAATCTGCTATACAGGCTGTAAGTACGATAATTTCATTGCTTTCACTATTGAATAGTATTCTATGATTCGAATATCTCTGAAGGTCTGCATTAAACGATTCAATATAATTTGTTGTTCTTATTGCTTTCCACATACACATTGGAAACTCCAAATATTCAAATAATCCATTTATAGAAACGATTTTTTTCATTAAATGTGGATATGTAATTTGCCATTTCTTGACGAAGTTATCGAATTCTTCAAATGTTTTTTCTTTGGTTTCTTGATTATAAACATTTCTAAAATCATCACAAATTTCTGTTCGATCCTTTACTCTTACATTCTGAGAAATGTTTCGTTGAATATGAACAAGGCATCTTTGATGTTTGGCATTTGGGAATACTTCTTTTATAGCTTCAGGCATTCCCATCAGACCATCTGTTACAAATATTTTTGGCTCTCCGATACCACGTTCTTTAAGAGTTAATAAAAATTCTTTCCAGGAATGCGCTCCTTCATTTGAAACTGTTACAAAATCAAGAATTTCTTTAACTCCCTTGTCTGTAATGCCCATAACAACTTCAACGCATTCATCAATGACAGTATCACCATATCTAGCATATTTTCTTTTCAAAGGAACATGTGTGCCATCAAGAAATATAGCAACACATTTTGGAATTTTTTTTCTTAAATTCCAAAGCAGAAGATAATATTTTTCTTACCATCTTGCCTATGGATTCCCTAGATAAGTCAATTCCCATAGCTTCATCAAGATATTTAACTATCTCATTTTGAGATAAACCTCTTAGATACAGAGATTGTATTACATATTCTAGGTCTGCTGCTGTTTGTTTATATGGTTGAATTATTTTTGTTTCAAATAGATTCAATCTATCTCGTGGTACGCTTATTTCAATTCTTCCATATTTGGTTTTTAAATGGCGCTTATAATAACCATTACGAATATCAAATGTTTGCTCTCGCAATGCATCTGTTAAGAAATCTTCAATTTCACCTTGTAATAGATCATTTAAAGTTTCTTCGATTTTATCTTTTACAAACTCATCTAAACTATTTTTTACAATAGAACCTAATTCTTCAGGTTTTTTTCCTTCAATTAATGCTAAAATAGACATGTCATAATCCTCCTTATTATTTCTAGCAATTTAATTATAGAGTATTATGACTTTTTCTTTTACCTCCAATTTTCGTTCCTATAAATAAAAATCTAGGACCTAAAACACATACTTATTGTAAGTCCCACATTTTTAGACATAATTTTTCACGCTAATTTTTCGACACAAAGATTGTTGATTTTCCATAAAAACTTCTATATATTAATAGTAACGGTGGGGAATTAACAATGATTTACGATTTTCAAAGCTTGAGGATTAAATATAAAGGGTATTCAAATATTTATCAAAAAATTAATAATGAATGCAAAAAAGGAATCCTCGTTAAGATAAAAAGAGGACTATACACTGACGATTTGTATAATGATAAAGAAGTGATTGCTAATATATGCTACAACCCATAATATATATCTTTTGAGTATGCATTAAGTTACTATGGTGTAATACCGGAATTTGTATCTACATTTACATCTGCAACTTTTGGAAAAAAGAATAATAAAATATACCA
>JAQXNS010000065.1 GCA_029098125.1 bacterium | reverse complement strand
GTAATAACCAATCAAATCGCTTCTTTCTTTCCACATTGGTTGAACTGGAACAACAGTTGTTTGAACATTTGTAAATTTTCCCCAAGCAACTGGTAAAGATGTTTTACCTGTTCCTGACATACCTTGTAATATCATGATTTTGCTTACGCCCATTGATGCAATAAATCTTCTAATATCATCAATTGAATAATAAAGTGGGTTGCCTTGAATGTGGCTTGCAAAAGAACGGAATCTACGAGCAATATATTCAAGTGTTAAATCTTCAGTTGATTGAATATGTTCTTTATGAGGGTATTCTTTATCTAAAAGTGATAATTTTTGGAAACGATCTAGATTTGATTTTTTTGTCTTTTTGCCAAATCCGACTTCTTCAACTTCACTTTTTTCTTCATTTTCACCATTAGGGCGAATTCTTCTTCCGTTTTTATCAAGAATTACAGTTGAATCAGTATTGATTTTTTGAATTTTTTCGTTAGTTAATGATTCGTTTACAATAAAAAGAACTGCAATACCTATAATTGCAAGAGCAATAAAAATAATATAGATAATAATTGCAATGTTGGAGGTGAAAAGATCTACAAATGATTCTCTTCCTGTTGTCTCGTTTTCAAATATTGTAAAATTCATCATTATTTGACCTCCTTAAGAGCAAAATGTAGATATTCATTAAATTCTTTACGAACATTTTCCATTCTATCAAAGCCAAATGAGTTATTAATAAAAGCTTCAATGTCAATTTTATCTTGATAAAGACTTGGATCTTTTGTAATAAATGCTTCATGAGCAATATTATTTGCAAGTGTTATATCTAATAATTCATAGCTATCGCTAATTTTTCCACTATAAGCAACCATATAGTTTTCAAGTCTAACTTCAATTTTATTATGGATATAATAACCATTAGTTTTGCTAATTAAGTCAACAAGTCCATCAACTTTCTTCCATAAATCATCATTTAAAGCAAAACTATCACCAACTTCTTTTAAGCTTAAAGCTAATTCTTCAAGAGAGATAGTTTGTAAAGAATATTTTTGTTTTTCTTCAACAAGTTCAGCTTTAAAATGAATTTTTGAAATATAACGAAGTAATTTTCTCTTGATATTATATGCAAATTCATTTTTATCTAAGCTAACAATAAAATATAAATTATGAGGAATGTAATTTAATTTTCCAAAAGTATTTATATAATTATCGCCATCAGGATTGTCAAAATAAGCATAAAAAGCTTTAAGGAAATCAAAAATTTTCTCTGCTTCAAACTTATTTAAGAAAATATAAACAGGGATACTTTTATTTTTATTTGCGTATTCAAAAACACTTAATAATTTTTGAGAATGATTAATTTCATCAATTTCATTCTTATTATATATAAAGGAAAAGGAATTTAGCGTTTTTAAAATTGGTTTCATGATTTCAAGACTATTTTCTAAATAATCAATCATCATAATTCTAGAAAATTGCATGCTTGAAATTAACTCAAAACCAATATTTGTTTTAACACCATTTTTAAGAATCGCTTCATCGATATCCTTTCCAATTTCGACAAAACTTCTTTGTGCTTCTTTATCTAAAAGTCTGTCTTTAAAACCTTGGCCATATAAATCATCATCTTGGACGATTTCTTCAGCATAAAAAATATCTTGATTTGTATTTTTAATTACTGGTGTGTTTAAAACTTCTTCTTCATCTTTTTTGAAATCATCAACAACTTTAAACTTTGAAGTTTTTGAACCAATTACCAAACCATTTCCAACATATTGATAGTTAATTTCGTCATTGTTTTGTTCGAATAACTTTTTTTCTTTACTAAAATATTTTGTATTCATACTCTATTTACCAAGCCAGAAGTCAGGGAAGAAACCCTTGAAATCGTCATATCCAGCATATTCAAGGAATGAATTTGCAATTGCTGCAATAACAAGGAAAATAAAGATAAGTAATCCAACAGCAATTAGAGCACCTAAAACTTGTGGTAAAATTGGAATTGTCTTATAAGTGTTGTCATCTAACGAAACGACATGATTTTTTGGTGTTTCATCTAATTCATCATCTTCATTTTCATCATAAATATCTTCTGCTTTATTTTCTTCAACTGGAGTAACATTTTCTTCTTTAGTTTCTTCAACTGGAGTAACATTTTCTTCTTTTGAAACGACTTCTTCTTTAGCTTCACCTTTCTTTTCTTCTTTGATAATTGAAGCATTAATTTTTGCAAGTTTCATTTCTTCACTTGTTGGAATAGATATTTCTGATTTATGAATTTTTCCTTCAAAAGTAATTACAGAAACAACAGCAATTTCTAAAGCTTCACACTCTTTTTCAACAGAAATTGGATTTTCAAGGACGTAAGTTTGTTCTCTACCACAATATGTTTGAGTATCAAAATATCTACCTTCTTTAATAAATGCACCAGCTGCATCATATTGTCTAATATTTAAACTAAAACCAAAAATAGGGGACTTTTGAGGGTTTTTTAAAGATAAAAATACATATTTATCACCATTTTGAGCCTCATAAATGCTTGCGCCATTTACAACAAATTTATCTGAATTTGCTGAATTTTGTTTTACAGGAATTTGGCCTATTAATTTTACTTCTACCATAACAATTCCTCCTAATTTCTAACCTTTCTATCAAATAGCATAGTTAAAAATAGTCCTGCGATTGCTGCAACTATTCCAGCAAGTGATAGAATATAAAAAACTGTAATCAATGGATCTTCATAAAAAGCCATTGCTTCAATAACAGAATATCCAAAAACAAAACCAGCAAAAACTAATCCGGAAATTAAATAAGCAATAATTAATGATTTAATTGTAGTGTATCTATTAAATTTTGAAATAATTTTACCGTCAACTTTGTTAAATAAAAAACCAACAGTTGTTGCTTTATCTTTTAATGTGACTGTTAAAATGTCATTACTTTTTGCTTTAAAAGAATAATTTTTAAGAGTTTTTTTCTTGCCATAAGATACGATCAAAGTTAAATCAAAATCATGGTCTTCTTTGCAAACCATTGATAAAGTTTTATCTTCGATTTTTGCACTTGAAAAATATTTATCAGCTTCACTATCTTCAAGAACTAAATTTCCATTATCTTCAAAATGTAAAAGAGGAGTTCTTTTTAAATCTTTAATTGAAAATAAAATTGGGACAATTAAAAAAGTTAGAAAAACTACAACTGCAGCTAAAATTACAAACCAAAAATATTCTGTCATTTTATTTGCCTCCTTTTTGATTTAAAATTGAAGCATCAATTTCACCATCATCAAATAATGGTACATAGTCAAGTTTATCGCCACTGACTTGTTTAGCAACGATAGGTTTTGAAATTTTTATAACTTCTTGATAAATAAGATAAGATTTTACGCATTTTGAAATATAAATTCTATAGATAACAAGCCATAGGAGTGACAAAATAAGTGGAACTATAGCTGAAAAAACAGAAACAATAAGTACATTATCGTAATTTGTAATACTTTGAATAATCAAAATTGTTCCAACAAATAATCCAATAAAAAGAATCACCATTAAGTAATAAGGTAAACGAGCTAAGAAAACTTTACCTCCGTATTGCTTTTTACTTAATTTAGACATTAACATTCCATCACTACCTGTGAGATTTGAGTTTGCTAAAATTATATGTGGCACTGCCCAATATTTAACACCAATTAAGTAAGAAATAATTAGTGTCAAAACTGCAAGACCATAGATAATAAAATGACCAGGTGTTTGTTCATTTGCTGGATTAGGTGTCAATGAAATGATTAAAAATGGTAAGCCAAAAAGAACTAGAGCAATAGCTAATGACTCAAGAGAACGAATGGTATCGACTAATAGTAATTCGCCATATCTTTTTTTAATTCCTTTAAATACCATTGGAAAATTTAAATAATGCGTTTCGACAATCATTCTAGCTAAATTGTCATCAGCAACATCAAATACTGGCTTAATAAAAAATATACATTTACCAATAAATGACATTAATACATAAATAACTAAAACTAACTTATCTTTAAAACTGTAATGTTTAAGGGTAAATTTGATAAGATCTTTAGATTTTTGTGCAATTATATTTTTGCTCATAGAACCCCCCTCCTAAATACGACGCTTTTTTATATAAAAAAAGTACTAAAAATACAATATTTTTCTGCTATATATTTATTAAAAATAAATAAAGTACCAAAATTTAAAACACTTTTTTAATATTTAATATGAATATAACAAAGCTTATAAATTTATTTTATTATTTTAACGTTAATTTTCTAATCAAATAAAAATAATCCTTGGAAACCAATAACCAACTTGATTTATAATAATTCCGTCAATCGGAAGATTGATTTCGTATAATTCCTTAATTGGTAGGAAGTCTCTACGCTGGACCGTAATCTAGCACTACGGATTAAATTCTAAAAGACATACATAATTCTTGTAGTATGTTTTTTTGTTTTTAATTCTTCTGTGGAGGCTCGAAAAGAGCTTTTTTTGTTTTATAGGAGGATTTGAAAAATGAAAAAGTTTTCTCGTTTAGTATCTTTAGCAGCTTTACCTGTCGTAGTTGGTGCTTTAACTGCATGTGGTGGCAATGGTGGCTCAAATAATGGATCAATAAAAGTTGGTTTAATATTATTACATCCATCAGCAAGTTCAACTTATGATAAAAACTTCTACGATGCAATGATCGAAACAAAGAATGAACTTGGCATTGAATTAATTGTTAAAGAAAATATTCCTGAATCTGATGAATGCGAAAGAACAGCAAAACAACTTGCAGAAGAAGGATGTGATATTGTTTTTGCAGATTCATTCGGACACGAAGATTACATGATCGCTGCTGCTGAAGCTTATCCTGAAGTTGAATTCTGTCACGCTACAGGAACAAGAGCAAATGAAGTTAATACAAGGGAAACAAATCCAGTCAAAAATTATCATAATGCTTTCGCTTCAATATATGAAGGTAGATATCTTGCAGGTATTGTTGCTGGACAAAAAATGAAAGAAGACATTGAAGCAAGTAAATATACTGCTGAAGAAGCAAAAATTGGATATGTTGGTGCACACCCATATGCTGAAGTAATTTCTGGTTTCACATCATTCTATCTTGGCGCAAAATCAGTTGTTCCAAGTGTCACAATGGAAGTTAGATACACAAATTCTTGGTACGATTACACTGCTGAAAACAACACAGCAAAACAATTAATCGATGACGGTTGTAAATTAATTTCTCAACACGCTGATTCATACGGCGCTCCAAATGCTTGTGAAGAAAAAGGCGTTCCAAATGTTACATATAATGGATCAACTGCTCAACAATGCCCAGATACCTATCTTGTCTCTTCAAAAATTGACTGGGCTCCATATTACAAACACATTATTGATTGTGTTCAAAATGGAAAAGCAATTGAGACTGATTATGTTGGAACAGTTAAAGGTGGATCAGTAAAAATTACAGAATATGGAAAACACGTCAGCGAAGAAGCAAAAACACTTGTTACAACAGCAAAAGATAAATTAAATTCTGGCGAATTACATGTTTTCGATACAACAAAATTCACAGTAAATAATGGTGAAACTCCAACAAATGAAAATATGTCTCCAAACAAACAATATACATATAATTATCCAGAAGGAACTGAATTTGTTAAAGATGGTTATTACCATGAATCATACTATAGAAGCGCTCCTTCTTTCGATGTCATCATTGATGGAATCACTTCAATTTCTAACTAAATAGTTGAGTTTTGCGGGGTTTTTTAAAAAATCCCGCAATTTTCTTTGGAGGATTTATGAATAAAAATATAACTCTTGAAGTAAAAAATATAACAAAGAAATTTGGTGATGTCATTGCTTTAAACGATATTTCATTAGCGTTAGAAAAAGGTGAAATTCTTGCATTATTAGGTGAAAATGGATCTGGAAAAACTAGCTTAATGAATGTAATCGCTGGTATTTATTTTCCAGATAATGGTGAAATTTTTGTTAATGGAGAAAAAGCAAAAATTAATTCTCCAAAAGAAGCATATAAATATAAAATTGGAATGATTCATCAACATTATAAATTGATTGATGTTTTTACTGCGGTAGAAAATGTTGTTTTAGGATTGTCTAAAAACGAATACAGAGAACTTTTAGGTAATCCTAAGGCAAAATTTAACTTAAAAGAAGCAGAAAATAGAATGAATGAAATTTCTGCTGCTTTTGAATTCAATATCAACCCAAGAAAAAAAGTCTACAACATGGCTATTTCTGAAAAACAAACCCTAGAAATTCTTAAAGTACTATTTAGAGGTGTTGATATCTTGATTCTTGATGAACCAACTGCTGTTTTAACTCCTCAAGAAACAAAACGTCTTTTCAAAGTTCTAAGAAACATGAAAGAAGCTGGTAAAACCATAATAATTATTACTCATAAGTTAAATGAAGTTATGGAAATTTCAGATAAAGTCGCTGTTTTAAGAAAGGGTGAATTAATTGGCACTGTTGAAACATCAAAAACAAATGAGAATGAACTTACTGAAATGATGGTTGGTAAAAAAATCGACCTTAATATTGAAAGAAGCGAAGTAAAAAACCCACAAATCAAACTATTGATTAAAAATTTAACCGTTAGAAACGAAGAAAGAGTTGTCCTTAGCAATATAAATTTAAATGTCAGAAGCCATGAAATACTTGGAATTGCAGGTATTGCTGGAAGCGGACAAAAGGAATTACTTGAAACAATTGCGGGTTTAAATAAGATTGAAGATGGTGAAATATGTTTTATTAACGACAAAAACGAAGAAGTCGATTTGAAAAAGCTTTCACCAACAAAAATCAGAAATTTAGGTATTTCATTATCATTCGTTCCAGAAGATCGTTTAGGAATGGGTTTAGTTGGAGATTTTAATCTTGTTGATAATGTTATGCTTCGTTCATATAGAAACAACTCAAATAAACACTTTTTGACTACAGATAAGAAAAATCCAACAAATTTAACGAAAAACATCGTTGAAGAGCTTGAAGTTGTTACTCCAAACATCAAAACACAGATAAGCAAATTATCTGGAGGTAACGTTCAAAAAGTTCTTGTTGGGCGTGAAATTGCTTCGCAACCAAAAGTATTAATGGCTGCATACCCTGTAAGAGGTCTTGATATAAATTCTTCTTATTTAATATATAACTTATTAAACGAGCAAAAGAATAATGATGCTGCAGTTATTTATGTTGGTGAAGATTTAGATGTTATTCTAGCTCTTTGCGATAAAATTGCTGTTTTATGTGCGGGTAAAATCACTGGAATTGTTGATGCAAGAACAACAACAAAAGAAGAAATTGGTCTTTTAATGACAAAAAACACGGAGAACGAAGAAAATGGAAATTAAATTATTCAAAAAAGAACGTAAACCATTAATTCGAATCAGTAGAAAAGCAAATCTTGAAACATGGAAGAAAATCCTAATCAAAATTTCAAGTATAATTTTTGCTTTAATTTTATGCGCTTTAATATCAAATATTATTGCAGAAGGTAGTTTTTTCACTTTTTTGCAAAATGTTTTTGTTAACAATTTTGCATCAACAAAAAGAGGCGTCACTTCCTTTTCATTACAAAAAACCATAAATTTACTCTGGTCTACCTCTATTTTATTAATAATAACTCTTTCAGTAACTCCAGCATTTAAAATGAAGTTTTGGAATATTGGAGGCGAAGGTCAAATATTGATGGGAGCATTTGGATCATTAATTGTAATGAAATTTATGGCTCCGACAATAAACAATAATTTTGCTGTTTTAACTCTAATGTTATTATTTGGGATGATTTTTGCAGCAATTTGGTCAGTAATTCCTGCAATTTTTAAATGTTTATTTAATACAAATGAAACATTATTTACATTAATGATGAACTATATCGCAATGGCTATTGTCGGTTTCTTTTCTTATGAATGGAGAGCAACTGGTAAAACTGCCATCGGAATTGTTAATGAAGATACACATTTAGGTTGGATTCCAAAAGTGACAATGTTTGATGGAAAATCATACGATTATGTAATCGGAATAATTATCGTAATTATTGTTGCTCTTATTTTAACTTTATACCTTAAGTATTTTAAACAAGGCTACGAAATTAATGTTTTAGGTGGTTCAAGAAACACAGCTAGATATATTGGAATCAGTATTAATAAAGTAACCATTAGAACAATGATTATTGTTGGAGCATTATCTGGAATTTGCGGCTGGTTATTAGTTGCAGCTGGTTCGCACACAATTAATCAAACTTTGGTAAATGGACAAGGCTTTACAGGTGTTTTAATTTCATGGTTAGGCCATTTTAATACTGGTGAAATTGCAATTTATTCTTTTTTAGTCGCTTTTATCACAAAAGGTAGTGAAAACGCTGCTTCTGCTTTAAATTATTCTTCATCTGTAAGTTCAATTTTAATTGGTGTATTTTTCTTTGCTTTAATCGCTAGTGAATTCTTCATAAATTTTAAAGTTTCATTAAATCTTAACTTTAGAAATGGAGGTGATTTAGATGGACATAACTAATTTCTTTGTAATGTCAATTAACCTCGCAGCTGTATTTATCTTTGGCTCTACTGGAGAATCAATTACAGAAAAAAGTGGCCATTTAAATATGGGCATTCCAGGAATTGCTTGTCTTGGCTTTTGTGGATCTGTATTAGGTGCGAATATTTATTTAAATTCAGGTGCTGATAATATCTTTTTAGCATATTTATCAATAATTTTCTTCGCACTACTCTGTTCTGCAATCGGGGGCTTAATATTTGCATTTTTCACAGTTAGTTTAAAATGTAATCAAAACGTCACAGGTTTAACTCTTACAACATTTGGTGTTGGAATTAATACTTTTATCGTTTCAACAATTGGCGATAATCCAGGCTACTCTGTAATATCTTTCAATTACTTTCAACACATTTTTCCAGAATCTTTTTTTAATGCAAATGACTTTACTAAATTATTTTTTAGTTATGGATTTCTTTTCTATTTAGCAATTTTTCTTGCTATTTTCAGTACAATTTTCTTAAAAAAGACAAGAATTGGCTTAAATTTAAGAGCATGTGGAGAAAATCCTAGTGTTGCTGATGCAGCAGGAATTAATGTCACACGTTATAGATATATAGCAATAATAGTTGGTGCTATGATTGCAGGATTAAGTGGAACATTTTTATTTATGAATCATTTTAAAGGTGCACTTGAGTATGATATCTCTTCATATGGTTGGTTAGCTGTTGCCTTAGTAATTTTTGCAATGTGGAATCCAAGTCTTAGCATCGTTGGTTCAATCCTTTTCTCATTATTCTATTGTGCTCCATCATATTTTAATTTTGGAACATATGGAAAGCTAGCAACTGCTCTTCCTTATTTAATAACAATAATCGTTTTAACAATCACTAGTATATTTAATAAAAAAGAAATGCAAGGACCAGCTTCTTTAGGTATAACTTATTTCAGAGAGGATAGATAAAATGAAACTTTTAGAAGATAAAATTCTAAACGATGGAATAATTTTAAATAATGAAATAATCAAAGTTGATAATTTTTTAAATCATCAAATTGATGTTTCTTTAATTAATGAAATCGGTAAAGATATCGCCAATCACTTCCCAATGGCAACAAAAGTTGTAACAATAGAAACAAGTGGCATTGCAATTGCTTATGCTACATGTTTAGCTTTGAACAATTGTCCTCTCGTTTTTGCAAAAAAACAAGCTAGCAAAATCACAAGTGATACTAACTATACAGCAAAAGCAAAATCTTTCACAAAAGGATTTGTTTATGAAATTAGGATCGATAAAAAATATTTATCACCTAATGACAAAGTATTAATCGTTGATGATTTCCTTGCAGCTGGAAATGCAGGTGTTGGATTAATTGAACTCATTAAAAAATCTGGAGCAGAAATCGTTGGTTTTGCATGTGCAATTGAAAAAGGATTTCAAAAAGGAAGAAACGAAATTGAAAAACTAGGAATAAAAGTTTACTCTTGCGCAAACATATTAGCATTTAAAGATAACAAGCCAATTTTTTAAAAAACCTTGCAAAACCTCATTATTTTATTCAAAAAGTCCTCTTTCGAGGACTTATTTTTATTCAAATTCAATAGTGGCTGGAGGTTTTGAAGTTACGTCGTAAAGAACACGATTTACTCCAATAACTTCATTAACAATTCGTCTTGAAACAACATCCAAAACTTCGTAAGGGACTTTTGCATAATCAGCAGTCATACCATCAATTGATGTAACAGCTCTAATTGCTACATTATACATATAACTTCTTTGATCTCCCATGACACCAACAGATTTAGAATTTAATAAAACTGTAAAGTATTGCCAAACAGTTTTATCTAATCCGGCTTTTTTAAATTCTTCCCTCAATATAAAATCTGTTTCACGAACAATCTTTAATTTATCTTCAGTAATATCTCCAATAATCCTAATTGCTAAACCAGGTCCTGGAAAAGGTTGGCGATAAACTAATTCATCATCAATGTTTAATACTTTGCCTAATTTTCTGACTTCGTCTTTAAATAATTTATTTAAAGGTTCAAGCAACTTAAATGGCATCTCTTTTGGTAATCCACCAACATTATGGTGGGATTTAATAGTTTGAGCAGTTTTTGTACCACTTTCAATAACATCTGTATAAAGTGTTCCTTGAGCAAGGAAATCGAAAGAACCAATTTTTGAACTTTCTTCATTGAAAACATCAATAAATGTCTTACCAATAATTTTTCTCTTCTTTTCAGGTTCACTAACGCCTTCAAGTAATGACAAAAATTTTTCACTTGCATCTATTTTGATAACTTTTATTCCGTGACGAGAAAATCTTTCCATTACGATATCAGCTTCATTTTTCCTTAATAATCCATGATCGATGAACATACATGTAAGCTGATTACCAATTGCTTTATGTATTAAAACAGCTGCAACAGTTGAGTCGACTCCACCACTTATTCCTAAAAGAACATTCTTATTTCCAACAGTTTGTTTAATTGATTCAACTTGTTCATTGACATAAGCATCCATTGACCAGCATTTTGATGCTTTACATATGTTAAAAACAAAATTTTCTAATATATTTTTACCAAAAATAGAATTATTTACTTCAGGATGAAATTGTAAACCATAAATTTTTCTTTCTGAATTTTCAATTGCAGCAAATGGACAATCATTTGTTTTTGCTATAGCTTTAAATCCGTTTGGAATTTTATGTACACTATCACCATGCGACATCCAAACCATTTGGTTAATTGGAGTTCCTTTAAAAAGAGAGGAATTATCTAATACTTCAATCTCTTTTCCTCCATACTCTTTAACATTAGAAGATTTAACCTCACCACCAAGTAAAAAAGAAATCAGTTGCATTCCATAGCAAATTCCAAGAACTGGTATTCCTAATGAGAAAATTTCATCACTAATTTTAAACGATTCTTTATCATAAACTGAATTTGGTCCGCCTGATAAAATAATACCAACAATATTTTTATTTTTAACTTCATTTTTGATATCAATATCGTAACTTACAAGTTCAGAATATACACCTAAATCTCTAATTCTTCTTGCGATTAATTGATTATATTGACTACCAAAATCTAATACTAAAACTTCATCTCTCATATGTATTATTTTACAATTTTTGAACTCGTAATTCGACCTCATTTAAAAAGTCATTTACGAATTTAACAAAGTCTTTATACCATAATAATTTAATCTTAATATTGTAAAAATTTGAGATGATTATCGATTTAAAATTACTTTAAAAAATCTATTATCAACTTTCTTTTTTATTTTGCGCCGTGTTAAGGAAACAAGAATATCAAAAATAAAAATAGCCAATATTTTCATATTGACTACGACTAAGTATATTGGTGGAGCTTGCCGGATTCGAACCGGTGACCTCTTCCATGCCATGGAAGCGCTCTCCCAGCTGAGCTAAAGCCCCAAGTTCATTTATTATATATTATCAGATTTTAATTTACTATATTAAAATCAATAAAATACATATTTTTTCTTAAAAACCCTGCAAAACTCAACTATTTGTTAGAAAATCTAACAAATCTTAAGTTATTTAAATCTGAAATTTTTTCATCAAACTTATATCCAAGATCATTAAAATTTTTGATATCTTGAATGTCAGAAATTTGATTTTGAGCTAAATATTTAACCATAGCGCCCCTAGCCATTTTAGCGTAGACACCTTTTTCAACTAGGTTATCACCAGCTTGTTCATAAAAATAAACAGTCACAAATTTATTTTTGTCTACAAATGGTTCTATTAATTTAGAATATTCCTTAGAACATAAATTAATGATAATTTCGTTAGAAGAAGCAATATATTGTGCTACTTTATTAGACCAAAATTCATATAAGTTTTTATTCTCAATTAGTAAATTATTTATTAATTCTAGACGATAAAAATTTATTAAATCAGTTGGTTTCAGTGCTCCGTATAAAGCACTCAAAATAAATAGATTATTAGATAGATAATCTAATTCTTCTTGTTTTAACGTATTTGCAGATAAATATTTATATTGTATCCCATCATAAGCTAATAAAGCCTGTGCAGAATATGTTTTTCTTAAAAATGAGTAAGCACTTTTTGCAATAGCATCAGAGCATGTATATACTTCTTTTAGATCCTCTGTTGAAAAACTCATTAGTTTTGATCTAATAAGATTACTTTCGCTAATGAAATGTGGAACAGTTTCAATGTTAAAAGAAAATTCAGATTCTTTCATTTTCTTTGCAGGGGATATAATAATTTTCATAATTTATTTTCTCAAAATCTCCAATACTTTTTCTTTATCTTTTGTTTTAATTAAGACTAACTCATTACATAGTGCAAGAAGAATAAAAAAGGCAAGAATAACATAAGGTAAAATTAAAAAACTTGTACTTTTTGCAACTACACCAAATAAAGGTAGGGCGGTAAAATTAGCAATATAAGCACATCCCGTTTGTATAGCCATAACGTCTTTAGATAATTTTTTAGTAAATCTAATAGGTGTTGCATGAACAATTGATGGATAAATTGGCCCACATCCTAATCCAATAATAAAAAGACCAATTGGCATTAAAATAATGGAAAAATTCATCATTAAAATAATTGTACCAATAAAAAGAATGCTTTCGCCTATTCTAATCATATTTTTATCAGAAATTTTTAATGAAACTACGCCAGAAATCAATCGCCCAATCATGATTCCAATGTAAAACATTGATGTATAACTGCTTGCTAAGTCTTCACTAATCTTTAAGCCAAAAACCATCATTGAAGAAAACCAGACTCCAGCAATTGATTCAAGAGCGATGTAGGCGAAAAAAGCAATTAAAGCAAACGCTACACCTCTAATTTTAAATGATTTTAAAAAAGATAAGTTGTTCGTTTCTTCTTCTCTATTTAAATTATTTTTTTCAACCACTTTCCATAAACTAATTGAACAGAAAGCTATCACAAAGATAGAGAATTGAATTGCAGCTAGTACAAGAGCACCACTTCTCCAACCATTAATATCACTCAAAAATATACTAAGAATCAATGGAGAAGTTGAAGCACCTATTGCCCAAAAGGCATGAAGCCAATTCAAATGAATTGCTTTATAATTTAAAGCAACATAATTATTTAAAGTTGTATCAATTGCTCCTCCACCAAAACCAAGAGGAATCATCGATAAAACAAGAAAAATAAAATTTGAAGAAAAAGACAAACAAACAAGTCCAATACAAGTTAAAAAAATCGAGCCAATAACAACCCATTTTTCACTTATCTTCTTAAGAATTTGCCCAGTTGAAAATGATGAAATTACCGTGCAAACAGCTGAAACAAAAGAAATTATTCCTTGTGCAGATTCGCTCACATTTAAAGATTGAGAAATAGCAGGCCAACTCGAGCCGATTAATGAATCAGGTAGACCAAGAGAAATAAATATCAAGTAAATAATAAGCAATAAAATAACCGACATAAGAATACCTGCTGAAATTATACTGAGATAATTGAATATGTAAATAAAAAAATCATTTATTATTGAAATAAAGAAAAAAAGTACTGATATTTATTACCAATACTTCATAACAACAGGTCTTGGTGTAACGTAGTGAATAGTCAATAAGAAATTTGTAAAGGAATTAATAAACTTAGAATTAAACATTTATTATGCGATTACATACGTTTTAAAATCGTAATCGAATAATTATTTGTCGATTTATCATGATTTATTGTGTTTCTGTTTAATAAAGTCATCGGATTAAGAGCGCCACTGCCTCCTGTAAAACCAAGTGTAAAATTTCCTCCGCTAGCGGCAATCAAACAAAACACCTTTCCTCTTGTGTAATTCTCTTGAATTTCTAAATTTTTACTAAAAAATATGTCAATATCTAATAGATGAGGAATTTTTTCTTTAGTATAGCCTTTAATTTCTTTTGTTGAATCACAATCGAAATCATCAATTGTTAGTTGGTTAGTTAGAGCTTTTTCAAAGAAAATAGAAGGTTTGATATTAGTTTTTACTCCGGTCAAATGTAAGAAGTTTCCTTCATAAAATCTCAAAATATATCTTTCCCTATTCTTGAAATCTTTAGATTCAATTATAAAATCCTTACCGAGCAATTTTTTATATTTTTTAGCAACTTTATGCAATAGTAAACGACAAGATTCTTTATAGTTTTCCATGGTATAAAAAAAAGCGTTTTAAGGTGCGCCACCACTAAGCGAATGGGTTTAAGGTCTCCATTCCGACTAAGCGGAGGGTATATTCTCCATATCCCCAACCATCTACATAGTACAAAATAAAACCCTATTTTTCAATAGAGAATTAAATAAATGGCGTCCTCGACGAAACTCGAATTCGTAATCTATCGCTTAGGAGGCGATTGCGTTATCCAATTACGCTACGAGGACATATGTTTATTATATCATAAAATCAAATAAGGAAAGTTGATTTGATTCAGTTAACGAATCTAAAACACCTAATTCCTTTAGTTGTTTTAGATTAGTTTTTGAAATTTTTCCTCTTTGAAGAAGATCTTCTTGAGATATAAATGGTTTTTCGTTTCTCGCTTGAATTAAAGCTTCTCCACCTTTTTCACCAAAGCCATCTAATACTTTAAATGGAGGAATCAACGCTTTTCTTTCTTTATCAACTATAAAATTAGTTGCATCGCTCTTTTCGATATCAATATTTACAAATTTATATCCTCTTTCAGTCATTTCTAGAGCAACTTGAAGTGTTTTTTCAATTTCTTCTTCTTTTGGACTTAAAGCTTTCTCAGGATTGTTAGACTTTCTTCTATTTGAATATTCTTGTAATTTATTAAAAATTCCCTCACTACCTTTAAGCATAGATTCAATGTCATATTGCTCACATCTTAAAGTGAAGAATGTTGCATAAAACTCTAAAGGATAATAAATTTTGTAATAACCAACCCTTAAAGCCATCATAACATAAGCACAAGCATGTCCTTTAGGGAACAAGTATTTAATTTTATTACATGAATCGATGTAATAATCAGGAACATTATGTTCTCTCATAAGAGCTTCCCATTCAGGTTTTAGTTGTTTACCTTTTCTAACTGCTTCCATGATAACAAATGCTTCATGTCCATCGATATTATGAGAAATTAAATAAGTCATAATATCATCACGACATCCAATAACACCACGTAAATTTGTAATGTTCTTTTGAATCAAATTTTGTGCATTATTATTCCAAACGTCTGTACCATGCGATAAACCTGAAATAATCAATAAATCTGAGAATGACTTAGGTAATGTTTCTCTTAACATTTGTCTGACAAAAGGTGTACCAAATTCTGGTAATCCTAAAGCTCCATTGTCTTCCGGCATATATTTGTGTTCAAGTTTAAGTGCTTTATCGGTTGAAAATAAAGAAATAACATTTTTGTCGTTAAAAGGGATTTTGTACAAACTAAATTTAGACAAATCGTTCATCATTTTTAAAGCTTGAGGATCAACATGTCCAAGCATATCTAGTTTTAAAATAGTGTCATGAATTGAATGGAAATCAAAATGAGTTGTTTTCCACGCAGCTTCAACATTACCAGCTGGATATTGAACAGGTGTAAAATCATAAACATCATACTCAGTAGGAATAACGACAATACCACCTGGATGTTGCCCTGTAGTTCTTTTAACTTCTTGACATCCATAAGCAAGTTCAGCTAAAACTGCTGGTTTTATTTTGTCAGGGTCGACTTTCATTTTTTCAAAATATTTTCTTGCATAACCATATGCAGTTTTAAATTGAACAGTTGAAATAGTTCCTGCACGATAAACTTTATCAGCTCCAAGTAAAACTTTGGTATATAAATGAGCTTTTGCTTGATAATCTGTAGGAAAATTCAAGTCGATATCAGGGACTTTTTCTGCTTTAAATCCTAAGAATGTTTGGAAAGGAATATTTTGACCATCAGTGATCATTTTCTCTCCACATTCAGGACAAAGCATATCAGGTAAATCAAATCCACTTGTTATATCATTGCCTTCATAAAAAATTACTTTTTTACAATGAGGACAACGATAATGAGGAGGGAGAGGATTGACTTCAGTAATTCCGGCCATTGTTGCTGCAAAAGATGAACCAACAGATCCTCTACTTCCAATGATAAATCCGTCTTCGTTCGATTTTTTTACTAATTTATGGGCAATATAATAAATAACTGAGTAACCATTTGAAATAATACCATCAAGTTCGGTTTCTAATCTTTCGTAAATGAATTTTTTTGCTTTATCATCACTATTTTTAATATCACCATATAAATTATTAGCAGTATTAAAACACAAATCTCTTAAAAGATTTTCACAATTTTCAATTGTTGGAGTGAATAACTTATTTTCTGGAATAGGGATTATTACTTCACAACCATCAGCAATAATATTTGTGTTTTTAATTACGTATTCGTAAGCTTTTTCTTCGCCTAACCATCTGAAACAATCAAGCATTTCATCAGTAGATCTAAAATGTTGATCTGGGTTTTCAAAAAAATAATTATCCTCAACTTGTCTATTTGAACGAGAGAATGGCATTAATGGATGATTAACACCGCCAACAGCTTGATTTGAAATATAAACATCTCTATAAATTTTGTCTTCAGGATTTAAATAATGACAATCACCTGTTGCACAGATTAATTTATTTTCCATTTCAGCAACAGAGATAATATCCTTAATATATTGTTTTAACATTTTTTCACTTGGAATCTCATTCATATTTATTAAATAAGAATAATTCTCAAGCGGTTGTATTTCGATATAATCATAAAATTTGACTGCTTCATGGAGTTTTTTCATGCTTCTATTTGTTGATGAATAAAAAACTTCGCCATTAAAGCAAGCACTTCCAACAAATAAATTTTTCCTGTATTCTGAAATTAAATGTCTAGGAACAAGAGGCTGGCTTCCCATTGTATCGCAGTGTGCATAAGAAATTATTTTATATAAATCCTTTAAACCTTCATGATTTTTAGCAATTAAAACAACATGACTACTTCTTAAATATTTTAATGAACTATTAGGGATTTCTAATTTTTCAAGATCTTTATGCATTATGTTAGGATCTTTTTTAATAAAAGAAGTTCTTAATGACATCCAACAATTAGCTAAGACTTCGGCGTCGTAATCTGCTCTATGTGCACTTTTTGTATCATACATAATCTCAAGGCGTTTACATAAGTGACCAAGAGTATGTCCTCTATTCTCAGGGAAAACATATCTACTTATAGCTAAAGTATCAATTGCAGGCATATTTAAAGATCCAAAGCCTTCTCTTTCCATAGCTTCATTCAACATGCCATAGTCAAATTCAATATTATGAGAAACAATGATTGTGCCTTTGATAAAATCAAGAATTTGATTCATAACATCTCTAATTGGTGGTTGATTTTTAACCATCTCAGTAGTTATGTGAGTCTTTTCTTGAATATGTTTTGGAATTTCAATTTCAGGATTAATTAATATATCTAATCTATCAACAACTAAACCATTTTGAATTTTTACAGCACCAAATTCAGTAATTCTATCGTATTTAATACTTAAACCAGTGGATTCAAGGTCAAAACAAACATAGGTAGCATCACTAATTCTAGCGTTTGAAGGATTAAGGCAACCTGTAAAATAATCTTCTATCATATAAACTTCGCTACCATAAAGCATTTTTATTCCATACTTTTTAGCAGCTTGTTGTGCTTCAGGAAATGCTTGCGCAACGCCATGATCTGTTATAGCAATTGCTTTATGTCCCATTGACTTAGCAAGTTTACAATAATCACTAATTGTTGAAACAGCATCCATTTCAGACATTTTAGAATGTAAATGAAGTTCAACTCTTTTTTCATTTGATAAATCTTTTCTTGGTTCATCATCAGGTAGAATTTCAAAATAATGACCCATGACATATAAATTGCGTTTAAAACGATCAAGATCTGCTTTTCCTTTAACGCAAATATTTTTACCAATTGCATTCAAAGATTCAAAATCATCTTTTTTTAGATTTTTTTCATTAGAAATAAAGGTTACATAAATTGCATCAGGGTGTCCTTTTTTTCCAACACCAACAGATGCTATTTTACCACCTTTTCTAGTATCTTTTATTGTACATTCAAAAATAAAACCTTGGAATTCAATATTTCCACTATTTGAATCTATTTCTGAAATGTCAACATGTTGATAATCCCCTTTTTTGAATAATAACTTTTGTCTTTCATCAAAAACTCGATTTTCATAAGTTTCTTTAAGGGAATTTAGTGCTTCAACTTCTGCCTCTTCTTCAATCTTTTTAATGTCAAATTTTGAGTCGTCTAACACATAATTTTCTTCATTTTTTTCTTGCTTTAATTCGCAAGAAACACTAATTGGATAGTTTAAAAAATTCAAAAAATCCTGCAAATCCTCGATATTTTTTGAAAATTCTAAGTTTTCTAGTTCATTTTGAAATATATATTTGATTTGATTATTCGTAAAAGAAAAATTAGCTTTTAATTCCTTTCTTACGTTATTAAAATACCACCAAACAATTAATTCGTTTAATGATTTTTCATCAAAATCACAATTGTATATAAAAAGAATTTCATATTGATATTTGAGTTTATTTAATCCGCTAATAAAATGATCAGCTTGATAAGGATTCCAAGGCGAATCTTTTTTAATAACAAAAGAAAAACCATTATCAAAAAATTGAGATTTTGTTATTTTATCAAAATCTAAATCGTAATTTTCATAGTCATCTATACCGATGCTATGAAGGAATCTAATCATTCTATCTAACATATTAGAACAATCCTATGATATCTTTAACAATTACAAAAGCCATAAATAGAAATAAAATTCCTAAGCCAACGTATGAAACAATTGCTTTAACTTTTGGTGAAATTTTCCATTCTTTATAAGAATCATCTTCTGAATTACCTATATTTAAATTTGAATTTGATGTAATTGAAACTACCTCATGATTATTTAAATCAACATTTTCATCACTGCTATTATTTTCATTTTTATTTTTATCTTTTTTAGCTTTATATCCAATTCTTTTTATGCCATTAACAGAACCTTCAATTATTTCTACTAAAATTTGCCATCCATCTAAACCAGGGAATGGTAAAAGATTAAACAAAGCTAAATTTACACTAATCATGCCCCATGTTCTAAGGTACATATAGAAAGGATTATTTTCTAATATTTGAGTAGTTTGAGAAAAAATAGCAATTGGACCGCCTAATTGATCCCAACCTTGACCAACAAATAAATTGAATAATGCTTCTGCGATAACAGTTGTAGATTTAGCCCAATATTGACCAGCAACTTCAAAACTCTTCCATCCGTACCAATATTCATATTTTGAGAAACTTATTCCAATTGGTGAAAATTCGCCATTTTCAGACTTCAAAGATAAAGAAGCAGAATATTTTTTAATCTTTTCATTGCCTTCATCATCAATTTCAGTCTCATATGTTAGATTTTCTGCTTCACTTGGGTTAGTAATTGCATCATTACTTTTTGCATGAGCATAATATATATCAAAATTAAAGGTGTCATTGTTTGAATGTTCATATTTGATAGCCTTGCCATCTTCAATTTTAATCATTGTATATCCATCAACAACATTTTCTAAATCTGCTTTATATAGAACAATATTTTTTGAAACATCGGTTTCTTTTAAGCTTGATAACTGATAATTCAATGTTGCTACATATTTATCGCCTGTTTCAGAATCACCATTAACAGAAAAAGGTTCCTTTGATAAATAATAAATAACATTTCCTTGATTTATTGTATCTTTTGTCGCACTAACAAAATTTCCGTTTTCATAAATAAAAGCTTTAGTTAAAAATTCATCATTATTTCCAAATTTAGGATTTTCACCATGAACAGTTAATGAAGTTTGGTTTTTGTCTACCTCATAAAAAGAGTTAACAATGGTTTGTGGAAAGCATGAAGCACTAATAAAAAACAAAATATAAGCTAAGACAAAGTTCATTATAATGCCTGCGCTCATGATAATAATTCTTTTATATCTTTTAATTCCTGCCAAACTTCTTTCCTTTGGTACATCTACTATTGCATCGTTATCGTCATTTTCGTCACCATACATAGAAACATAGCCACCAAAAGGGACAATTCCTAATGAAAAAGTAGTTTCACCAGTTTTTCTTTTTAGTTTTAAAATTTTTGGACCAAAACCGATAGAAAAATCTGAACAGTATACTTTAAAACTCTTAGCAGCAATAAAATGTCCAAGTTCATGTATCGAGACTAAAACGCCTAATGCGATCAAAAATAATAAAATAGATAACATTGTATTTAAATTTAGAAAAATATTAATTTTCATATTCTTTTATTATTCTCCTTGTTAATTCTCTAACCTGAGAATCCGTATCTAACAAATCTTGTAACGTAGGTTTATCAATAAATTGATAAACTTTCATAATTTTATCAATAATAGAAATTATATCAATATAATTGATTTTTTTATCAAGGAAAGCATAAACGCATTCCTCGTTTACTGCATTTAATGCTGCGCCAGAATTACCTTCTTTATCAAGAACATATTTTGCATATCTTATTAGAGGGAATTTTTCATAATCCATATTCTTAAAAAGGTATTTTGACTCAGTATTTTCCTCAACATCATTAAAATATTTGCCATTTTCTGGTATACCTTCAAATAAAGCATAAGAAATAGGTACTCTCATATCGCTTGGGCCAACTTGAAGAAGCATCGTACCATCTTTGAATTTGACCATACTGTGTACATAACTTTTTCTATCAACAATCGGTTCAATCATATCACTTGAAACATGAAATAAATGATGTGCTTCAATGATTTCAAAACACTTATTCATCATTGTGGAACTATCAATTGTTATTTTTTTGCCCATTGACCAAGTTGGATGGTTTAGGGCATCTTTAACTGTAATGTTTTTGAAATTTTCTAATTTCCAATCAAAGAATGGTCCACCACTAGCAGTGATTAAGATCTTTTCAATATCTTTTCCTTTGCCATTAAAAAGACATTTTGCAATGGCTACGTGTTCGCTATCGATTGGATATAATTTTCCATGGCCACTACTTAATAAATCATTTATTAAAGTACCACCGACAATTAAACTTTCTTTATTTGCAAGTAACAATGTTTTGTTCAATTCTAGTGTTTTAATACTAGGCAAAAAGCCGACAAAACCAATTAACGCATTCAAAACATAATCAGCGTTAGAATCACTTATTATATTTATTAAGCCTTCATTCCCGTGATAAAAATTAATATCTTTATAAATGGTTTTAAAGAATAAAAAATCTTTTTCATTCTTAAAACAAACATATTTTAAAGAAGGAAAATTATTAATAAGAGAAGGTAAAGTTTCGACTCTATCTCCAAAAGAAATTCCAATTAAGTTGAGTTTTGCAGGGTTTTTTGAAATTACATCGATAGATTGGGTGCCTATCGAACCACCACCCCCAAGCAATAAAACGTTTTTCATTTATTGTAAAACGTTCCAATTATGCGACATAAATTCAATCATAATAGCCATCATTATCGAAGTAATTAAGATTGAATCTAATCTATCTAAAATGCCACCATGACTTCTAAGTGCTGTACCAAAATCTTTAATATGAAAATATCTTTTAATCTGTGAAAATAGTAAGTCGCCGAAAACAGAAAATATTGGCATTAATAAAGACAAAATGATTATATTATAAAAATGTGCTGAGTCTAAAACTCCAGGCAACAATGGGACCTCGCATAAATCCATAGTGAGAGCAAATCCGAAAGAGAAAACTGTTGATATAACAAGTCCGCCAACAAAACCTTCCCATGTTTTCTTTGGAGAAATTCTTGGGCACATCTTGTGTTTACCAAATAAAACTCCGATAAAATATGCCCCTACATCATTCATACAAGTTCCAATAAACATATAAAGAACTAATAAAATTGATTGTCCATATTTAAAATAGTCAGGAGCAGTATAATAAGTCCGTGCTTTTCCGCTTTCAGTTAATAAACCAGAATAAGCAAAAGGAGCATATCGCAAAAATAATATTGATTGAAATCCTATTGCAACCATAGTAATCATTACAACAAAATAAAATGCATCTGAAATAGTGACATTTTTGTCGAACAATGCTGATACAAAAAAGAATCCAAAACATATCATTATATTAACTAAGCTAGCTTTTAAACCAAAAAAGTTTGTTGATAAATCGAAAATCCAAGTACTTTTATCGGCTGACTCAACATAATTCATTAAATTATTTTTTACAATAATCCGGCTAATCATCGAAAACATCATTAAATATGTAAAGATGTATACCGAATTATGAAATCTATTTTCGATTGATTGAGGTGCTTTAACGATTTCGTGACTAGCAATCATTGCAGCAAAAAGTGCAAGCGCAAGAAAAATATAGTTGCCAATTACAATACATGGAACAGTAACTACAACAAGCAAAACACCAACTAATAAACGATCTTTCATGGAATGTTTTTGTTCCACATTAAGATTGTTCATATAATGTTCACGTTTAAAGCTTTTATTATCGGATGGATCTTGTTGTAAATGAGTTTCTTCTTTTATATTATCCTCTTTTACCATAACTAGATAGCTAAGATTTCGTCAGATTTTACTTTAATGATTGAATCAACATTTTTAATTGAAGCATCAGTAATCTTTTGAACTTGTTCTTCTTCTTTTTTACGTGTATCTTCAGTATATGTATCATCTTCTTTGATAATATCCATATAATCACGTCTAATATTTCTAATAGCTATTTTTGTTTCTTCACCATAGTTTTTTGCTTTTTTAACAAGTTCTCTTCTTCTATCTTCAGTTAAAGCAGGGATTATTAATCTAATTGATTTTCCATCGACAATTGGATTAATTCCAATTTCACTTTTTGAAATAGCAGCTACGATTGACTTGACATCATTTGAATCGTAAGGTGTAATTAATAATTGTCTTGGCTCTGGAACTTTGATAGCTGCAATTTGGTTTACGAGCATTTTATCACCATAATAATCACAATAAAGATTATCAAGTAATGCTGCGTTAGCTCTACCAGTTCTTAAAGTGTTTAAATTTGCTTTTAAATTTTCAACAGCTTTATCCATTCTTCCTTTGATTTCGTCTAAAATATCCATAAATTACTCCTTTGTTATCGTTGTACCAAGTTCTTCGCCTTGAACAACTTTAATAAAATTATTTATATCCTCCATCGAAAACACTCTAGTTTCAACTTCAGATTGTTTTAAAATTTCAATTGCGCCAATGTCCATGACTTTTAAATCCATATCAAGAACTTGTTGATAAGTTAATGATTTTAAGAATTTTGCATCATTAAATTTATTAGGGTCTTTGTCATAAACGCCATCAACACCGTTTTTACCAGCTAAAATTGCATCAGCATTAATTTGTATAGCACGTTTTGCGGCAGTAGAATCTGTTGTAATTCCAGGTCTGCCTAATCCGCCGGCAAAAATCAAAACATAACCGTCATTCAATTTGTTGATAGCGTCTTGTTCATCAAATTTAATTGCAACATCTTCAACAGCTAAAGCACTATACAATACGTTTTTTATTCCAAATTTATCTAAAATACTCGAAATAGCTTTGCAATTTATAACTGTTCCAACCATACCCATATAATCGCCATCGACTACTTTTATTCCAGCTTCATGTGCGATTCTTCCTCTAAAAATGTTTCCAGCTCCAGTTACAATTCCAACTCTAACGTTTAAAGATATTAAATCTTGAACTAATTTACCAATGTCGTTTAACTTCTTTGCATCTAAAATCGAATTAGAATTTGAATCATGCAAAGCTTCTCCACTTAATTTTAAAATAACTGTTTTATAAGGTTTTTTCATACTCCACTTATTATAGTTTATTAAAGGTTAAAATTAAACAAAAAAAGCACATAAAAAGAGGCGAAATTTCGCCTCTATTTGACGTATTATAAGATAATTATGCAGATTGCTTTGCTACTTCTTCAGCAAAGTTTTCGTGTCTTTTTTCGATTCCTTCACCTACTGCAAATCTTACGAATGAGACAACTTTATTGCCTTTTTCAACTAAAACTTGAGAAACTTTCTTTTCTCCGTCCATTAAGTATATTTGATCATCAAGAACTGATTCTGAGAAAATTTTATTAACTTTACCTTTAACAATATTTGCTAATGCTTGTTCAGGTTTTGAAGCTAATTTAGGATCATTTTTACAGGTTTCGAGTTGAATTTTCTTTTCAGCTTCAATAACATCTTGTGGAATATCATCCATATGGACATATTTAGGATTGTTAGCAGCAATATGCATTGATAAACCTTTAGCTAATTCTGCGTCTTCTTTTTCGAGAAGAACAATAACACCAATTCTACCTTGTCCATGAATATATGTTCCAAATCCTTGTGTTCCAGTTTTTTCAACTTTTTGGAATCTTCTAAAGCTTAATTTTTCACCAAGTTTAACTGTTGCATCTGTAAATAATTTTTCATTTAAAGAAATTGCTTCTTCGTTTGTTTTAACATCATTTTTTAAAACTGAATCAGCACATTCGTTAACAAGTTCTTTGAAAGGATCTGATTTAGCAACGAAATCTGTTTCACAGTTGACTTCAACAATAACTGCTTTTCCGCATTTATCACATTTTGCAATCGTAACTAGACCTTCAGCAGCAATTCTGTCAGCTTTTTTAGCTTGTTTAGCGATACCTTTTTCTCTTAACCAATCACACGCTTTATCGACATCATCACCAGTAGCAGCTAATGCATTTTTACAATCCATGATACCTGCACCAGTTCTGTCTCTTAAAATTTTAATTAATTCAATGTTTGCCATTGTATTCTCCTAATTATTGTGCTGCTTTTTCAGCTTTTGGAGCTTTATTTTCAACACTTTGTTCTTTTTGAGCAGCATTTTGTCTTGCAAGGAAAGCTTCTCTTTTTTGTTTTTCTCTTTCCATTTTTTCTCTTTGCATTTCTCTTCTTGCTGCTAAACGTAAAGCATTTTCTCTATCTGCTTGTCTGATAGCATCTTTCATTGTAACTTCTTCGCCTTCATCTTTAGAATAAGCGATTTGTGGTAAACCACCTTTAGCTTCAACTACAGCATCATTTAAAATACCAAGAATCATAGAAATTGATTTTGTAGCATCATCGTTTCCAGGAATGACATAATCAATACCATCTGGATCACAATTTGTATCACAAATAGCAAATACTGGAATGTTTAATTTTTTTGCTTCTTTACATGCATTGACTTCTTCAGTTGGATCGATAACGATAATAGCATTAGGAAGTTTTCTCATTTCCTTGATACCTTCAAGGTTTTTAGCTAATTTTTCTTTTTCTTTTCTTAAAGCGATAGCTTCTTTCTTTGGCAATCTATCCCATGAGCCATCATCTTCAGCACTTTCAAGATCTTTTAATTTTCTAATTCTTGTTTGAATTGTTTTAAAGTTAGTTAAAATACCACCAAGCCATCTATTTGTGATATAGAATGAACCACTTCTTAAAGCTTCTGCTTCAACGATTTCTTTAGCGTTATCTTTAGTACCAACGATTAAAACTTTTCCACCTTCTAAAACAATGCTTTCAAGTTTTTTATAAGCATCTGTTAAAGCATCTTTAGTTTTGTTTAAATCGATAATGTAGATTCCATTTCTTGGGCAATAAATATATTTTCCCATTTTTGGATTCCATTTTTTTGTTGGATGTCCATAATGAACACCAGCTTCAAGTAATTTTTTAAGTGTTACGACACTTGCGTTTTCATCATGGACAATTGTATCCATAACGTTTGTTTCAGCAGCTGCTACTTCAACTGTTTCAACTTTTGTTTCTTCTGCCATCTTTAGGCCTCCTATTTGTTATTCCTCCATTACTTCGAACACCATCCCTAAAAATTGCTTTTTAGACTAGGATAATGAATCCATAATGTGTGTATTCTTTTGCATTCCGCAAAAGTCTTTTGAATTATATCACAACTAATACACAGTACGCTAGTTTTTTTGTTAGTTCTATTGTAAAATCCAATTTGTTTTAAGGATTTAGTTTTGATGTTTTAAGGCAAATTTATATAAATAAAACTTAAAAATTTTGTGCTTTAAACCTTTCAAAATTTCCCTCATGAATTCCAAGATTAAATGCAACAAAAATCGCTTTCGTTGCATTTCCATGACTAATTGCAACAAATGCTGCAAGAATTTGCCACAAATACAACTAGAAGCTGAAAAACTACATAATTTTTGCGAAAAATAGTTAAAAATCAATCTTTTTAGCAATATCAATTACATCAAATAGATCTAATTTAATTGAATTAGCACCAAAAATCTTTATATTCTCGATAATTCACAATCTTAACGTTTTTAGAATTAATGCGTTCGACACCTAATTCTTTTAAAATGCTTTTACCATACGCTAACTTAAAGGCATCGTATGCTGTCATACCATTAAGTGATGGCAAAGCTCTACTATTAATATTAGAATTAATAGCCGAAATCATTGCAGGCGTTACATTTTCGATAACATCGTCTTTTAGAAAAATTTTTCTTAATTGTTTATTTGAATTTTCAACATTAGACTTTTGTGCTGATGAAGCAGGATCGCAATAAAATATATTCATTCTTTTTATACTTTTATCAAGAGATGATTGTTCAAATCTTTGATAATTATTAAAAAGTACATCTCTATCTGTTAGTAATGTATGAAAAATCTTATTAAAATTTTCAAACCCTAATTTAGCTTCAAAATTATTAAACAGAGAAATAATATCTTCGATTACACAGTTTTTATTAAACACAGCAATATATATAAATTCGAATGGTAGAAAATGTAAACATAAAATTTGTTGTTCACTATCTTTTTTAACGCCTAAAAAATCCATTTGAACATAACAAGATATTTTATTTTTGAGTTTATAAATAATAAAATCGTTGAAAGTTCTTCCTTCTCTGTTAATACCCTTATTATTATATCTGTGATATTTTTTATCGAGTTTTCGTTTTTTTAATTTGCAATTCATTAATAAATCGCATTCTTGACCCAATAAAAACCCTTTATCTATATAATTATAAATTGTACTAACGCTATATTCCACTTGCCCAGTTTCTGTTATATGATAAATACTTTGACCTTTTTCGATGCCTTTTTTAATTGCCTCGTTTAATTCATATAACTCGATTTCAGTTAAATTAATGCCTTCCCTACAAGTTTTTCGTTTATTATTAGATAAATAGTTTGCAACATTTGCATTGTATTCAATTTGTTCGCTTGGGCAATTTTCTTTATATGAGCAACCGTTACAAACATACGGAAAAGAAGTTTTTAGTTTACACTCAAAAACAAGTTTTCGATTGCAATCTATTACTTTCGGACATCCACGACATAAATCATTACATTTTTTTGAACAATAATTTTTAATATTGCAGTGCTTAAATAAAAAACAATCCTTACATGCACAATCAAATTTACACAAGGCTGATTTACTTACTTGTCTATAATTATTGATTTCTCTAGTAATCGTTGATCTATTTACATTTAATTCATTAGCAATATAACTTGCATTTTTACCTAGACCTAAAAAGGCTTCAATTTTTACTCTTTTAACTAAGTCTAGTTGTTTAAAACTTTTTATTTTTTGTACCTCCAAGTAGAAAAAAATATTCTAAATAAGCTTTAAATAATAGTCCAAGACTAAATGCAACATTCGATAGGCGATTTGTGTTTAGTTTTGGAATTATAGAATGAGGTTTGCTTACTATTATTCAGTTTCGCCATCAGAAATATCTTTAGGGAAATACCTATGATACTCTCTTTGGACATCTTCTTTTGTTACGTGACTATATATTTGAGTTGTGTTTATAGATTCATGACCAAGTAATTCTTGAATCACTCTTAAATCAGCTCCGCTTTCAAGCATCTTCGTTGCAAATGTGTGTCTTAAAACATGTGGATGAAGATTGAATCCTAAACCAACACCTGTTTTTTTAATTATGGTCTTTAAAATTTCTTCAAGCCCTCTAGTTGTTAATTTTTTACCATGGGCGTTTAAAAAGAAATGAATTTCATTAGTTTGATATTTATCAATTAAATAAGACCTTAGGTTTGAATAATAATACAATAAACAATCTAATGCCCTTTTCGAGAAAGGAACTAATCGTTCTTTATCACCTTTCCCACGAATGGCCATAAAGCGACTATCGAAATTGATATCAGTAACTTTTAAATTTATAAGTTCTGATGCTCTAATTCCGCTAGTATAAAGAAGAAGCAATATTGCTTGATCTCTATCTTTTAACAAATCTTTTCTTTTCAGATTCTCTTTAAGCAATGTCTCCATTTGACTCTTAAAAAGAAATTCTGGATTTTTATCTCTTCTTTTTGAACTATGAATATAAGAAAAGTAATTGATTTCAATGACACCTATTTTTTTAAGATAATCAAAATATTTTCTTAATCCACAGATTCTTCTATTCAAAGTTCTTGACGTCTCTTTTTTGCCAGTATAGGTTTTATAATTTAATCGATATGACAAAAATTCACGAATAATTTCTTTGTTTACATCTTTATAATCGTATTTTTTTATTTCCAAAAAATCATCAAAACATTTAACATCAAATAGATAAGACTTTGCAGTATTCTCTGAAAGGTGATCTCTTAATATTAAATAGTTATAGAAACTCTTATGATAGTTATTCATCAATTTGTGATTTAAATTTTTCTATTTCTTCTAATGAACGTGAAATAACTTGTTCTTTTGGATCTTTGTTTGCCTTATAAACAATGCCAAAGTTTGCATTCATTGGCTGAAAATTGTTAATACCAGTTCTTGAAATATATCTAATTAAAGAACCTAAAACTGTATAAAAAGAAATATTTTTGTAAGCAATGCCTTTTATTTTCATATATAAATAATAGGCAGCTAAAAGTCCGCTTGCAGCGCTTTCAACATAACCTTCTACACCTGATAATTGTCCTGCAATATAAATATCGTTATTTGCTTTTAATTCTAGTGATTCAGTTAGTATTTTTGGCGCGTAAATGTATGAATTTCTATGCATTAGTCCATATCTAACAAATTTTGCATTTTCTAAGCCAGGTATTAAGCTAAATACTCTTTTCTGTTCACTATAAGTCAAATTAGTTTGAAATCCAACCATATTATATAAGCTGCCAATTAAATCATCTTGACGCAATTGAACAACAGCATAATATTCTTTCCCATCATTTTCTAAACCTTTAGGTTTTAAAGGGCCATAGCGCAAAGTGTCTTCTCCTCTTGAAGCAATAACTTCAATAGGTAAACATCCTTCAAAATAACATTTATCAAAATCATGTAATGGGGCTCTTTTTGCATTAATCAATTCTCTATAAAAATTTAAGTATTCTTCTTTAGAAAATGGACAATTTATATAACTATCATCACCTTGATTATAACGTGACTTCATAAACACTTTTGAAAAATCAATTGAGTCTTTTTCAATAATTGGTGCGCTTGCATCAAAAAATCCAAAACTTTTTTGTTTTGTTATGTTTTCTATTTCAAGTAAAAGGTCTTTATCTGTTAAAGGTCCTGTACAAATGATTGTATAGCCTTCAGGAATCTTTGTAACTTTTTCGTTATGAATAATGATATTTTGGTTTTCTTTGATCTTCTTTGTAATATATTCAGCAAAAAGTGTTCTATCTACCGCTAAAGAATCGCCGCTTGGAACAGAAGAATGTTCGCTAGCTTCCATCATTAATGAACCTAAAATTTTAATTTCTTCTTTTAACAAGCCACAAGCATTATCTAATTTTTTGTTTTTTAAAGAATTCGAACAAACAAGTTCGCCAAATAAAGAAGTATGATGTGCTTCTGTATTATTCTTTGGCCTCATTTCATAAAGATGAACAGTTAGACCATGATTTGCTAAAAAATTAGCTGCTTCTGAACCAGCTAATCCAGCACCAATAATATTAATTTGTTTCATTTTTATCAGTTTTTTTAATGGATTCTATATAGTCGCATTTTGGGTAATTACTACAGCCATAGAAACGACCACGTTTGCTTCTTCTTATAACTAACTTTGCACCACATTTTGGGCAAATTTTATCTTCATGACTTTCTTCTGATAAAGATTCAATATATTTGCACTTTGGAAAATTTGAACACCCAATAAATTCATCTCCACTCTTATTTTTTCTAATAACTAAAGGAGATCCACAATTAGGGCAATCTCTTCCGACTAATTTAGGTGCTTTACTTTCATCCTTTTTAATATATGTACATTCCGGATAGTTAGAACATCCAACAAATTCGCCATGTTTTCCTTTTCTAATAACCAAGTCGCCACCACAAACAGGACATTTCTCGCCTGTTGTCTTTAATGGTTCTTTATACATAATCTCTTTTACTTCTTCAAAATGATTAATAAAAGGAACATAAAAATCATTGATTACTTTTAGTTCATCAATAGAACCATCACTAATTTTATCTAAATTAGTTTCCATTTCAGCAGTATATTCAGTATTCATTAAATCAGGAAAATATTTTGTTAAAACATTGCTAGTTAAAACTCCTTGTTCAGTTGGAGTTAATACGCCGCCTGTTGTACTCACATATTTTCTAGAAATTAAAGTTTGAATTGTAGATGCATATGTTGATGGTCTACCGATTCCTTTTTCTTCCATTAATTTAACAATTTTAGCTTCAGAATACCTTGATGGAGGTTTTGTAAAATGTTGTTCAATCTTTTTATCTTCAAGTTTATAAAGAATAGGAGATGAAACTTCAATATTTGGAATTGATGAACTCTCTTTATCATCAACTTTTAAAACATCATAACCTGGGAAAACAACTTTAATTCCTTTTAATTCAAAAGTTAAATGACTGTTTTTGAAAGTCAACGTTGTAACCTCTTGAATTTTATCTTTCATCAAGCTTGAAAGTGCTCTTTCATAAATTAACTTATAAAGTTTGTATTGATGATCACTTAAAGATTGTTTTGCAATTTCTGGCGTAATTGATAAATCAGTAGGTCTAATTGCTTCATGTGCATCTTGTGCATTTTTAACTTCTTTAGTTCCTTTACTTCCTAAATAATATTCAGAACCAAATTTATCAATAATATATTTTTTTGCACTAGCAATAAAAGAATCACTTAATTTTGTACTATCAGTTCTTATATAAGTGATTAAACCAACTAATGTGCCATTTATTTCAACGCCTTCATAAAGTTGTTGAGCAAGCATGGTTGTTTCTTTTGTTTTAAACTTATATTTATTAAAAGCTTCTTGTTGCAAAGTAGAAGTTCTAAAAGCTTCTTTAGAAGGTATTGATTTTTCAATTGTCTTTTTATCTGATAATGAAACATCTTCATCAGCATAAGATAAAACAATTTCAGCAGATTCTTTGTTAGGGATTTTTGCAACTTTATCGTCAATTTTGACTAAATCGATAGAATAAGTCTTTTTTGCCACTTTAATTTTGGAATTAAGTGTCCAATATTCTTCGCTAACAAAATCGTTAATTTCTTTTTCGTGTTCAACAATCATTTTTAAAGTGACACTTTGAACACGTCCTGCACTTTGACTTCCTAATTTTGATTTCATCAAAGAACTTAATTTGAAACCAAGAACTCTATCAATAATTCTTCTAGCTTCTTGGCTATGAACTAAATTCATATCTATGAGACGTGGATTTTCTATTGCGTTCTTAATAGAATTTTTAGTAATTTCATGAAATTCCAATCTTTTTGCAGTATTAACATCCAATTTCAAAACTTGAGCAAGATGCCAAGCAATTGCTTCTCCTTCACGATCAGGGTCGGTTGCAAGGATAACTTCTTCAGATTTCTTTGCCAAAGTAGTTAATTTTTTAACAACTTCTTTTTTATCCTTATTAATAATATACTTAGGTTCAAAATTATTTTCGCAATCTACACCAAGGCCACCTTTTCCAGAAATTGCTAAATCTCTGACGTGTCCAATGCTGGCTTCGACAACGTAATCTTCACCAAGATAGTGACTAATGGTTTTACTTTTTGCTGGAGACTCGACTATAACTAATTTCATATATACCTCGTTCAATTAATATATATGTGGTTAAATGCTTTGTCAAAGAGAAAAAAAACGTAAATTTGGCTAAATAATATAAATATTATTTATTATCTATAAAATTTTTTTCTTTATCAAAATAATGTTTTTCATATTTAGCAAAAGTTCTTTTTTCATCGTAATTTGGATTATATTTCATGCAAAGTTCTTTATTTTTGGTTAAAAACGCATATTCTTTAGTGTCTTTCAGAATTTTATAAAGTTCATTTCCTTTATTTTGTTTTTTGTTATTCTGTTTTCTTTGACTTAGTATCATTAATAATATTCCTTCCTAATTGGAGCAGTAAATCATCCGAATTTTCAATCATCGCTGCACCATCTTTAATTAATGCATTGCATGCACTATTTACATTTGCTGGATATGGTACACAACCAATCCCTTTACCAGAATTTAGAGCGTAGTTAACTGTGATTGATGTGCCGCTTCTTTCATAAGCTTCACCAATTACTAAAAACGAACCAATATCTGCAACAATTCTGTTTCTAAAACAAAATTTATCAGGGGTAGGTGCAACAGAATTTGGATACTCAGAAATTATTAATCCTCCATTCTCTATTATCCTATTATATAATGCTTCATTTTCTTTAGGATAAATGTAGTCAATTCCACAACCTAAAACTGCTATTGTTTTTAACCCATAATCAATAGCTGCATTATGAGCTGTAGCATCTATGCCTTTTGCAAGTCCACTAACAATAACTATATCTTTAGGCAAATTCTTAATAATATCGCGTACTACGCTTTCCCCATAATGCGAAGATTTTCTGCTGCCAACAAAAGAAACAAGATTTCTTGGATCTGTATGGGTTAGTATTTCTAAATCACCTTTATAATAAATAACTATTGGTGGTTTTGGTGCGCCATTTCTAAAAAATTCTGGATAATCAGCATCTAAAATGGTGATAAATGGTGTTGTAATATTTGATAATGCTGCATCTACTTCGGTTTCTTCAATTCTTTGCTTATGACAGATAGCATCGAAGATTTTTTGAAAATCTCCATCAAACTTATAAGAAAGACCAGCAAGTATACTTTTAACATCTTTCATAAAAAAACTCCTTTCACTTAAATAAAAGGAGTAAAAATCAAATATTTTAAAAATTTGTCTATTTTTTTATAATTTTTTCTTCTAAAAGTAAGGATTTAATAGGTTCATAAGTTTCTCTATAGAAACCATCAATGATTCCATGTTCTTTGATTGCTTCAATATGTTTTTTTGTTCCATATCCTTTATGAGATTTAAAACCATATTCAGGATGCTTTTGATCCATATCTAATAAAATTCTGTCTCTAGTAACTTTAGCAATAATTGAAGCCGCAGCTATGCATTGGCATTTAGCATCACCTTTAATAATGTCTATTACATCAACTTTTTCATCTTTAAGTTTCATTGCATCAGTTAAAATAAGATCATAATCAACTTTTAATTGTGAAATTGCTAGATGCATCGCTTCTTTTGTTGCTTCATAAATATTAATTTCATCAATTCGTTTACTATCAACTATTCCAACTCCATAAGAAAGAGCGTTATTAATTATTTCATCATAAAGTAGTTCTCTTTTCTTCTCGCTGAGTTTTTTTGAGTCATTTATCTTTTCATTTATATATGTGCGAGGAAGAATGCAAGCGGCAGCAACAACAGGACCACAAAGTGGGCCCCTACCTGCTTCATCAACTCCAACTATTACTTTTATTTTTTCATTATAAAATTGTTCTTCAAAATCTAACATATTATTCAATTCTGTCTAAAGTATACTTTACTATTTTTGCATCCTTAAAATCTCTAAAGAATTTCTTTTCTGCTTCAGGAATATTTAGCTCATCATTTTTTAATTTACTTACATGATATTTAGCAACATAAGCAATAAATCGTGAATAAGTTAAGTCATTTGTTATTCGTATATTATCATAATATTCAGATAAATTTTGTCGGTAATACCTTATTAAAAATGAAAAAATATACTTATTAACAGTTTCTAAAGGCAAAACATCTTCCTTAACAGAGCCAATAATTCCGAGTTTATAAAAATTAGTCGGATCTTCATATTTTGGTTCTAAAATGCCAGGAGTATCTAATAAATAAAATTCATTATTAATACGAACTGTATTAATATTTTTTGTAACACCAGGTTTATTTTGTGCTTGTAATTGTTTTTTACCAATAAGCGCATTAATAAAGGTAGATTTCCCAACATTTGGAACACCTAAAACAACACCTTTAAAAATCGGATTCTTAATTCCTTTGCTTAATGCCTTTTTTCTCTTTTCTTTAGTAATTTGTCTTAAAAGTTTGACAATGTCATCTCTAATTTTTAATCTGCAATCGATTAAAAAAGCACGAACATATGTCCTTGTGTAATAATCGAGCCATTTTTTTGTTTCTGCTAAATCGCATAAGTCTATCTTATTAATAATAATTAAAACAGGCTTGCCTTCTAAAATACCGAAAATATCTCTATTTATTGATGCGAATGGCGCTCTAGCGTCAATTAAAACAATAGCAAAATCAATAACTTTAATAAGTTTTTGAATATTATTAGTTGCCTTTTTCATATGGCCAGGGTACCAATTTGTTGACATAATGTTCTTCCAATCTATTGAATTTTATCAAAATAATGCTGATATATAAAGAAAAGAGATGAACTTAATCATCTCTTCTTTCTTGCAATTATTTTTTAAGTACTTCTTTAATTCTTGCTGATTTGCCGCTTCTTTCACGGATGTAGAAGATTTTACTTCTTCTAACTCTACCAATTTTAAGAACTTGAACACTTACAACGTTTGGTGAATGAACTGGGAATACTCTTTCAACACCGATTTTGTCAGACATTTTTCTAACAGTGAATGTTTCAGAAACTCCAGAACCTCTTCTTTGGATTACAACACCTTCAAAAGCTTGTAATCTTGTTTTTCCACCTTCAACTATTCTGACCATTACTTTAACAGTGTCGCCAGCTTTGAAATGTGGGAAATCAGTTCTTAATTGGGTAGCAGCTACTTCTTTTACTAAATTAGTATTCATATGCAACCCTCCTATTCGTTCTCTTGATGTTCATGTAATAAAATTATATTGGAACACCCGTAGCACTTTTGCGCTTAATAATATTATCAAAAAAGACTTGCATAAGTCAACAATAAATATTATTATATACAAGGTTCGTCAAGGAATTATACTTGACACTGATATTAAGGAGATAAATATGGCAGTAAAAATTAGATTAGCAAGAAAAGGAAGACATGAATTACCATTCTATAGAATCGTTGTAGCTGATTCAAGATACACACGTGATGGCCGTTACTTAGAACAAATTGGAACATATGATCCATCAAAAGGTATTGAAAGCGTATCAATCAACGAAGAATTAGCAGTTAAATGGTTAAAATCTGGTGCTCAATACAGCGATACAGTCAAAAATATTCTTTCATCAAAAGGCTTAATCTCAAAAGCAAAAGAAGAAAAAGCTAAAGAAGGAATTAAAAAAGCTAACGTAACATCAACAAAAAATTCTAAATAAGGATTTAACAAATGAATTACATTTCATTAATTCACACAATTATTGATCCATTTGTTTCAGATCCTGAAGCTTTATTAATTAAAGATATTACTGAAGACAAGACAAAAAACAATACTTCAATTGTAGTTTGTGCTCCAAGTGGTGATATCGCTAGATTAATTGGCAAAAAAGGTTGTGTTGCTAATGCAATTAGAGACATTGTTTCAATTGCTGGAACACTTGAATCTAAAAAAGTTCATATCAAATTTGAATCATTAGAAGAAAACGATCAAGGAGAATAAATTCTCCTTCTTTTTTTATATTATGGAAAAATACTTACTAACAGCAAAAGCTATCAAAACTATCGGTTTAAAAGGTGATATTAAAATATATTCATCCACTACTTTTGAAGATTTAAGATACAAAAAAGGTAGCATTTTATATTTAAAAAATAACGATGAATATTTGCCATACGAAATAGAGAAAGCCTCCTTTAAAGGTGGAAACATTTTTCAAATTAAACTAAAAAATGTCGATACAATAGAAGATGCAGAAAAAATAATTAATAAAGAATTTTATTCAATCAAAGATGAATCGATACTATTTGATAATGAATTTTATTATGATGATTTACTTCTTTCTGATGTTTACGATGAAGAAAATAATCACATTGGAAGGGTTGTTTCTATAGAAGAATTTCCATCTCAAATTACACTAAAAGTTCAAAAAAACCTGCAGAAGTCAGCTTTTTTTGTTCCTTTTAATGATTTCTTTATAAAAAATATAGATACAAATTCTAAAAAAATAATTATACATTTGATTGAAGGATTAATTGACTAATGAAATTTACAATTTTAACTCTCTTCCCTAAAATGATTGAAGGTTATTTCAATGAATCAATTTTAAAACGCGCAAAAGAAAAAGGGATAATTGAAATTAAAATTGTAAACATTAGAGATTACACAAAAGATAAATATTTCAGAACTGATACTCCACCTGTTGGGGGTGGAGCAGGTTTAATCATGAAATGTCAACCAATAATAGATGCTCTAAAAGCTAACTCAAATGATAAAACATATAAAATTATAATGTCACCACGTGGAAGAACATTTAACCAGAAGATTGCAAACGAATTCAAAGATAAATATGAAGATATTTTAATTTTATGTGGTCATTATGAAGGAATTGACGAAAGGGTATATTCATTTTTTGACGAAGAGATTTCAATTGGCGACTATATTTTAACAGGTGGAGAAGCTGCTTCTATAATAATTGTTGATAGCGTTTCTCGACTTATAAATGGAGTTATTAAAGAAGAAAGTATCGAAGAAGAAACATTCAATAATAATTTATTAGAATACCCACAATATACTGAGCCATTTGAATACGAAGGAAAAACAGTTCCAAATATTTTATATTCTGGTAATCATGAAGCAATTAAAAAACGGAGAAAAAAAGAATCTCTCCGCTTAACTAAATCAAAAAGACCAGACTTATTTTCTAATTTATCATTATCAAAAACTGATATTAAACTATTAAACGAAATTGAAGAAAATATAATTGGCGATTGGGAAACAAAAGCCATCGAAAAAGGTAAAAAATTCACAAAATAATTGAGTTTTGCAGGTTTTTTTAAAATTTCATGTTCTTAAATGCATTCATTCCGCCTGCACTTTTCATTCTATTCATCATCATTTTCATCTGATCATATTTCTTAATTACTTTATTAACATCGGCATTTGTTTTTCCGCTGCCTTTTGCAATTCTTGTCTTTCTACTATTTTTTAAAATCTCAGGATGTTCTCTTTCTTCTTTAGTCATTGAATTAATAATAACTTCGAAATTATCCATTTCTTTTTTTGCATATTCTAATTGTGCATCGCTAACTTTTGGCATACCAGGAATCATTTTCATAAGTCCTCCTAAACTGCCAAGCTTTTGGACTTGCTTCATTTGTTTTAACATGTCATCAAGGGTAAATTTCCCATTCATTAACTTTTTGACGTCTTTTTGTGCTTCTTTTTCATCAATGTTTTCTTTGACCTTATCAATTAATGTTAAAACATCACCCATTCCAAGGATTCTTTCAGCCATTCTATCAGGATAAAAAATATCTAATTCAGAAATTTTTTCACCTACACCAATAAATTTAATAGGTACGCCAGTTACATGTGCAATAGACAAAGCAGCGCCGCCTCTACTGTCGCCATCCATTTTTGACATAATTGCACCTGTCAAACCAAGAGTTTCATTAAACTTTTTAGCAACATTAACGCTGTTTTGACCCGCCATTGCATCAGTTAAAAGTAAAATTTCATCTGGGGAGATTTCTCTTTTTATATTTTTAAGTTCATCCATCAAAACATCGTCAATTTCTAAACGACCAGCAGTGTCAATAATTAAAACATCGTATCTTTCATTAAAAGCTTTTTCTTTTGCTGCAGTAGCAATTTTAACTGGATCAACATTAGTTCCCATATTAACCAAATCAACATTAATTGATTTAGCAAGTTGAGCTAATTGATCAACGGCAGCAGGTCTATAGACGTCACAAGCAGCTAAAAGAACTTTTTTGTTTAATTTATATTTCATTAAATTAGATAATTTTGCTGCAGTTGTTGTTTTACCACTACCTTGTAAACCAACTAAAAGAATAACAGTTGGTTTGTTTTTATTATAATGGAGTTCACAATTATCACTTCCAAGTAAGTCCACTAATTCATCGCGAACAATCTTAACTACCATTTCACTTGGATTTAATTTTGTAAAAACATCTTGTCCAATTGCTTTTTCTTTTACATTATTAACAAATTCTTTAACAACTTTAAAATTTACATCCGCTTCAAGAAGAGCAATTTTCACTTCTTTAAGCATTTCATCCATGTTTTTATCGGTGAGCCTAGCTTCACCTTTCATTTTTTTAATAACTCTGGTAAATTTTTCACTCAATTGTTCAAATGCCATTGAAAATTTCCTCCTCTATTTCTTTTTTTAGTTCATCAGGAATGTCCATATCTTTTACTTTTTCAGCTAATTTTTGCATTTTTTTGAAAAATTTAAGTTTTTCTTCAAAGCGAACTAACTTAGATGTAACAGTCTCAAGTGTGTCGCTAACTGCTTGCTTAGAAATAGATAAATTGTCAGCGATTTCCTGTTGTGATAAATTAAATTCAAAAAATAAATTAGCAATTTCTTTTTGCTTATCTGTTAATAATTCTCCATAGGTTAATAAAAGAGTATTTATGTAATCAAAATCACTCAAACTACTCATCTTTTATTAATCCACTACATAGACCATATAGATATTTATCAAGGTCAAATTCTTCTAAATCAGTATATTTTTCGCCAAGTCCAATAAATCTAACAGGTATTCCTAGTTCTTCTCTAATTGCTAGAATAATTCCACCTTTACTTGTTCCATCCATTTTAGTGATTACAATACCAGTTATATTTACTAATTCTTTAAAAGCTTTAGCTTGTAATACACCATTTTGACCAGTTGTTGCATCAATAACTAAGAATGATTCAGGTTCGTGATTGATTAATTTTTTTGTGACATTATAGATTTTTTTAAGTTCATCCATAAGGTTCTTCTTGTTTTGAAGTCTACCAGCAGTATCAACAATAACTAAATCAAAATTCTCTTCAACACCTTTTTTTACACCTTTATATGCAACGCTTGCTGGATCTTCATTTTCATTCCCACTTACAACAGGAATATTAAGTCTATCACCCCAAACTTGAATTTGTTCTTTTGCTCCAGCTCTAAATGTGTCAGCAGCAACCAAAAGAACTTTTTTACCCTGATCTTGATATCTTTTTGCTAATTTTGCAATTGATGTTGTTTTTCCAACCCCATTAACTCCAGTCATTAGCAAAACTTGAGGTAGATTATCAAAAGTAAGTTCATTTTTAATATCTTCACCTTCTTTAAGATAATTTAAAAACATTTTATCAACTAAAAGTTCATTAATTTCCTTTGGTGAAACAATTTTTTTATTTTTAGAATCTTCTAATAATTCATCGATAATATTTAAAGTAAAACTAACGCCACAATCAGCTTCAATTAAAATTTCTTCGAGTTCTTCAAAATAATCTTCATTAACTAATTTGTATTTTTTAGTTAATTCATCAAGTTTATTTGAGAATTGTTTACGAGATTTTTCAAGACCTTTATCGTATTTATCTAAAGATTCATCTTTTTTCGCGCTTAAAGATAAAGAATTTTCATCCTTTTTTTTAGTAAATTTATCTTTTAAAAACTTAATTAATCCCATAATGTAACCTAAATAACAGCTTTTTTGCTAAGAGCATCTCGGGCTGCATCTTGTTCAGCTGCTTTTTTGCTTTTGCCTTCACCATGACCAAGAGTAATTCCGTTAAAGGAAACATCTACATAAAAAGTTCTTTTATGAGGTGGCCCTTTTTCTTGAGTGACAGTGTAAACAACAGATTCTCTATATTCTGCCTGCATTGCTTCTTGAAGAATGGATTTATAATCTTTCATTTCTTGAATTGTAAATGTTCTAACTTCATCACCATATATTTTTTTGATAAATTCGGCAGTGAATTTTAATCCTTTATCTAAATACATGGCTCCAATTACTGATTCAAAAACGTCCTCAAGAATTGACTTATTTTCAACAACATCTTCAATTTCTAAAGAATGGCCAATACGAATAAAATCTTCATAATGTTCTTGCCTTGCAAGTTTTGCTAAAAATTCAGTTTGTACAAGATAGCTTTTAGCTTTTGTTAATTCTCCTTCTCTCATATCTGGATGATACTTAAAAAGCAAAGAAGCAATAACAAAACCTAAAACGCTATCTCCCATGAATTCAAGACGTTCATAATCATGATGAGATGTCTTTTGGTCACTATTGCAAGAAGCATGTGTAAAAGCCATCTCATATAATTCGACATTTTGAGGATTTATTTTATATTTGTTAAAAAACTCATTAATATCTCTCACTAATTTAATTCCTTTTTAATCTTTTCTACTATATCTTCTTTTACAAGGGTGTATGCATTATTAAGCGCGCTTAAGAATGATTGAAGATCGCTACTGCCATGTGCTTTGATTACAACACCATTCACACCAATTAACATTGCTCCACCAACATTTTTATAATCCATTTTAACTTTAATATCATCAAAGCCTTTTTTTGATAATAAATAACCAATTTTTGAAAAAATATTGCGTTTAAAACTTTCCTTAATCATATTTGACATGACTTTTGCAGTGCCTTCAACAGATTTGAGGAATATATTTCCAGAATATCCATCTGTAACTAAAACATCAATGTCACCAAATAATGGATCTCTTGCTTCAATATTTCCTTTAAAATTAATTCTTTTATTTTCTTTTAATAATGGGTAAGCTTCTTTATTTAATGGGGATCCTTTTTCTTCTTCAGTTCCGTTAGATAACAAATAAACGGAAGGTTTGTTTTCGTTATATCTAATTGAATAATATAAAGAACCCATGATGGCAAATTGATTCAACTCTTCTTTTGTATTTTCAATATTTGCGCCTAAATCACAGACAACAAATTTTTTATCCTTTTTAATAGTTGGAAAAGAAGTGATTAAACATGGGCGTATAATGCCAGGAATTCTTTTGATTTTGAAAACGGATGCAGCAAGTAAAGCGCCTGTACTACCTGCACTAATTAAAGCATCGCATTTATTATCTAAATAAGTAGAAATCGCAACCATTAATGAGCTCTTTTTATCTTTAAGAGCAGTCATTGGGTCAACATCCATTGCTAAAATAGTCTCACTATTAACTATTTTACACTTTGGATTGCTTTTGAAACTCTCTAATTTAGTTTCATCACCAATTAAAAATAGTTCAACATCATCGTGCATGGATAAAAATGAGTTAGTAGCACTAATAGTTGCTTCTAGTCCATTATCTCCACCCATCATATCAATAACTATTTTCATATTTCACTCCTTTTAAAAAGGCCCTTTTAAAAGAGCACTTTTATTATTCAACACCAACAATGTAAGAATATACAGGTTGATTTCCAATTCTTACATCAAAGTCACAATTCTTGAATTTTCTTTCTATATATTTTTCAACTTTTTGAACTTCTTTTTCATCAGCAACATCGCTGCCTAATAAAACAGTGATTACTGAACTATCCTCATCAACCATTTTTCCTAAGAGGGTTTTTAAAGCATCGAATTTATTTTTATGGCAAGATAAAATTTCTTTTGAATTCAAAATAGCCATATAATTGTCTTTTTTAACACTTACACCATAAATTTCTGTATCTTTAATTGCAAATGTTACTTGACCACTCTTAACAGTTGATAATGAATCGTTCATAACTTCTTCATTATCTTTTGCGCTAAGTTCTGGATTGAAATTCATTGATGCAACAACGCCTTGCATAATTGTTTTTGAAGGAATAACAATAACATTAATGTTATCTTTTAAAACATCTCTTGCTTGGTTTGCAGCCATGATAATGTTTCCATTATTTGGTAAAACAAAGACAGTTTCAGCATTAGCATTTTCAATTGCTTTAATAATATCGTTAGTAGAAGGATTCATTGTTTGACCGCCGCTAACAATATAATTAGTTCCAGCTTCTTTGAATAATTCGTCAACACCATCGCCAACGCTAATAGCAATAACTGCAAATTTTTCTTTAGGTTTATTTGAAACTTTTGGAGCAGCTAATGGAGCTTGTTTAAGTTCGCTTGCAGCCATGTGCGTTCCATTTTTATTTTGCTCATTAAATAGAATTTCGTTATGTTGTTCAGTCATGTTTTCACATTTTAATTTGATGAATTCGCCAAATTGTTGAGCATAATTAAAAATATCACCAGGTTTTAATGTATGAACGTGAACTTTTACGATATCTTCATCTTGAACAACGACTAATGAGTTACCATGCGCATTTAAAACACTTGTAAATCTATTTTTGTTAAATACTTTTTTAACTGAATCTGGTCCAAGACGCATAACGAATTCAGTACAATAGCCAAATTCATCATCACCTTCAAATTGAGCTTGAGCTTGACCATTAATCTCAACTGTAGCTTCATTTCTTTCAACGAAACCACCATTAACAACAACGCTCATACCCTCTAAAATTTTTAAGAGACCAGCACCTCCGCTATCTACAACACCAACTTCTTTTAAAACTGGAAGAAGATTAGGTGTTCTTTCTAAACTATCGTAAGCTTCACTAAGTAAAATTTTGAAAGCTTGTTCGATAGTCATTTTATGAGTTGCTTGATCGAGTAATTTTGCGCTTGCTTCTCTTATAACAGTTAAAATTGTACCTTCAACAGGTTTAATAACTGCTTTATAAGCAACTTTTCTTCCACTATCAAATGCTTCAGCTAATCCTACTGCATCAATTTGTGATTTATTTTGTAATGAATCTGTAAATCCTCTAAAAATTTGACTAGTAATAACACCGCTATTACCTCTAGCACCCATTAAAAGTCCTCTAGAAAAAGTTTTTCCAACACCATAAAGATCTTCATCATTACGATTTGCAATTTCTTTCATACCACTTGTCATGGTCAAATTCATATTCATACCAGTATCTCCATCAGGTACAGGAAATACGTTCAATGCATCTACTTCTGGATAATGATTGTATAGGTTATTACACGCACTAATAACCATGCGTTTAAAAATACGACCATCTATAAATTTCATATAAATCCCTCAATTAAAATTCTCTTAAATCATCCACATAAACATTTACTTTAGAAAAAAGTTCACCATATTTTTTTCTAAGTATGTAAAAAATTCTTTTGCTTACTTCATTTACAATTTCGGTTACTTTAACTCCGTAAGCACAAATAAGATGTATATCAATAATAAAGTGGTCCTTATCTTTTTTAATAAAGACACCTTCAGATAAATTTTCTTTAGTTAATATTTTTAAAGTTTTAATATTGCCATTACTAAGACCAACGACTCCATAGCATTCAAGACAGACTTCTCCGATCTTTTCAGCTACATCCTTTACATCAAGTGTAATACTAATATTCTTTTCTTTGTTGTTTGCCATAAAAATTCCCTTAGCAGTTTTAAAATTATACCATAAATAATTAGTGCTAAAAAGTAAAATAATAATGTAGAAAAACGTGGTATATACTGAAAAATATAGTATATATAAAGAAAAAGAGCCCAGCGACGTGCTATTCTTGCTTGCGCTACCTTCGCCACTACAGTGCTTAACTTCTCTGTTCGGGATGGGAAGAGGTGTGTCCACTGTGTCATAGTCACCAGACTCATTTAGAGAAATAGTTCTTAATATGTTCTCTGAAAACTAGATATTTTTTCTTCGTTCTTTCTTACCCAAATTTTATTTTTTAATCTCTTAAAATCTTATGAAATTAAGTCTCTCGTTCTATTAGTAATGGTCATCTAAATGCCT
>JAQXNS010000064.1 GCA_029098125.1 bacterium | reverse complement strand
CTTGTTGTTAGATATTTCATTAAAAAAGGACAATATGATGTTTATACAATAAACAAAGCCCTTTTTATATATAATTTATCGCCAATTGGTTTATAAAAGTTTTGAAAAATTGATCGGTATATCCGATCTTTTTTTATCTTAATTCATAGAAAATTTTATTAAGATGGATTAATAAAAAACCATCAATTTTTTTGATTTTTAAAATGCATTAATCTTTCGATTTTTACAAAAATACTTGAGTTCTGCAGGGTTTTTGAGAAATTTTTAAAATATAATCATTTATCAAAGCATCAATTAAGCATAAAATTATGTGAGTAAAACGAAAAATTGATACCTATTTTTTAGTCGTAATGCAACCCAATTAGGTATTTGTAATCGGCTTATTCAGTAAAAAAATACTATTTTGCTTAACAAACAATTTTTGTTTTGATAAAATAACTTCGGCCTTAAGAAAGGTATAGGAGGAAATTATGAGATTTACTTTACCAAGAGATATCTACTATGGTTCAGGATCATTAGCAGATTTAAAAACATTAAAAGGAAAAAGAGCTATCGTTGTTTGTGGTGGACACGCAATGAAAGCTAGCGGTTTCTTAGACAAAACAATCGCATATTTAAAAGAAGCAGGAATGGAAGTCGAAACATTTGAAGGTGTTGAACCAGATCCATCCATCGAAACAGTTATGAAAGGTGCTGAAGCAATGAGAAAATTCCAACCAGATTGGATCGTTGCTATTGGTGGTGGTTCTCCAATTGATGCTGCAAAAGCTATGTGGGCATTCTATGAATATCCAGATACAACATTTGAAGCATTATGCACACCATTTAACTTCCCACACTTAAGAACAAAAGCTAGATTTGCAGCTATCCCATCAACAAGTGGTACAGCTACAGAAGTTACAGCTTTCTCTGTCATTACAGATTACGCAAAAGGTATTAAATATCCATTAGCAGACTTTGAAATTACACCTGATGTCGCTATTGTCGATCCAGATATCGTCAGAGGATTACCAGCAAAACAAGTCGCTTTCACAGGTATGGACGCTATGACACACGCTATCGAAGCATATGTTTCAACATTAGCTACACCATTTACAGATCCATTAGCATTAAAAGCTATCAAAATGATCAACACAAGCCTTGTTAATTCATATAAGAATCCAAACGGAAAAGGCAGAGAAGATATGCACTATGCACAATGTTTAGCAGGTATGGCATTCTCAAATGCTTTACTTGGTATCGTCCACTCAATGGCTCACAAAACAGGTGCTGCTTTCTCAACAGGACATATCCCACATGGTTGTGCAAACGCTATGTATCTCCCACACGTTATTGAATACAATGCAAACAACGCAGTTGCTCTTCAAAGATATGCTCAAATCGCTCAAGAATTAGGTATTGAAGGTAAAGATGCACGTGAACAAACTCAAGGTTTAATTGATAGACTTCACGAATTAAATACATTACTTGGTATTCCACAAAGTATGCAAGAATTTGGCGTCAATGAAGATGAATTCAAAGCAAAATTAAAAGAAATCGCTCATAACGCTGTTGGTGATGCATGTACTGGCTCAAACCCAAATCCAATCGATGATGCAAAGATGGAAGAATTATTCGTTTGCTGCTACTACAACAGACCATACAAATTCTAATTATTAATTAAATTACTACTCAAAAACTAAGGGGCTTCCCCTTAGTTTTTCTTTTAGAAAAAATTAGAAGTGCTAACATATAAATATGAAAAGAATTCGAGTCGGTTCAATTGTACTTGTGCATGATGATTTAAATAATGAATATAAAATCGCAAGAATCATTTCGATAAATAAATCAATAGAACAAGTTGCTTGTATGATACTTAATGATTTTTTAGAAGACGACCACATAGTCTATGTTGGGATACAAAAAATAAAAGAATATGATGGAAATTTGAGATAAAATATTGATATGCAACCTAAAGTTGACAAAATTGTTATTAAAATTGGTTGTTGCTACTAAAAAATCTAGGTTAAATAATGTTACTTGAAAATCAAGGAGGATATTTATGAATGTTGTATTAGGAGAAAATTTAGCTAAATATAGAAAAAAAGCTGGATACTCACAAGAAGAATTAGCTGACAAATTAGGCGTAAGCAGACAAGCTGTTAGTAAATGGGAAAGAGGTGAAGCATCACCTGATACTGAAAATCTAATTGCTTTATCAAGATTATATGGTGTTACTTTAGATGATTTGGTTAATAAAGAACCAAGCGAAAGTGAAACTAAAACAAACGAAAAGAAAGATGACAATAGAAACTACGTCCACATCGGTTTAGATGGAATTCATGTAAAAGATGATGAAGATGAAGTTCATATTGATAAATGCGGAATCCATATTAACGAAGGGAAAGAGAAAATCAAAAAAGAATTCGAAAAAGAATTTGGCGGCGACAAATTTTATCTAGCAAAGAAAGTATCTTCTTCTATCTTATATCCTTTAGTTATTGTCACTTATTTATTGCTTGGTTTTTTATTAAAAAATCAAAATGGATGGGCAATATATTGGACACTTTTCTTTATTCCTGAAATTTTTAATTCGATTATCGATTGTGTTCATTTCAAACGTTTAAAACATTTCAATATCGTATTTACATGCTGTTTTGTTTACTTATTTCTTGGTATGCTTTTAGGCATTTGGCATCCAACTTGGATCATTTTCATCGCAATTCCTGTATTTTATTCTGCAATTTGGCCAATTGATTACCATATAGCAAGAAAAGAAAGGGATAAAAAATTAAATGAGAATGTTGTTGATGCTACAATAGATATTAAGTAATTCTGAAATTACTCGGTGTATACCGGGTTTTCTTTTTATTCTCTGTGCAGTAAATTATTCCTGAATAATGCTTAAAATAAACTCAATTAGTATTTATTTTTAATTCATAAAGTTGTATATTTTTATCGTAGATAAAAGGAGTACAAAAAATGTATAAAATTGTTAGAAAGCATGTATTCAATCCTACAGAAACACTTTTAGAAATTGAAGCACCAGAAATTGCTAAAAAAGCAAAACCTGGTCAATTTATTATCTTAAGAGTTGATGAAGAAGGAGAAAGAATACCTCTCACTGTTGGTGGTTATGATAGAGAAAAGGGAACAGTTACTATCATTTTCCAAATTGTTGGAGCTTCAACTTATAAACTCAACAAATTAGAAGAAGGTGATTCACTTCATGATTTTGTTGGACCATTAGGTCAACCAACAGAATTAACTGGTGAAAAAGTTTGTGTTGTTGGTGGTGGTTTAGGAACTGCTATCGCTTACCCAATTGCAAAAGCTTTCCACGATGCTGGAAAAGACGTCACAGCAATCGCTGGTTTCAGAAATAAAGATTTAATCATTTTACATGACGAATTTGCTGCTGCAGCACCTGGAAAATATTATGAAATGACAGATGATGGTTCAAACGGCAATAAAGGTAATGTTTGTGTACCACTTGAAGAATTACTCAGCAAAGGTGAAAAATTTGACAAAGTTATTTGTATTGGACCAGTTATCATGATGAAATTCGTTACATTATGCTGTAAAAAATACAATGTACCAGAATGTGTTTGCTCAATGAACCCAATTATGATTGATGGAACAGGTATGTGTGGATGCTGCAGACTTACAGTCGGTGGAAAAACAAAATTCGCATGTGTTGATGGACCAGATTTCAATGCTTATGAAGTCGATTTTGATGAAGCTATGACAAGAGGAAGAATGTATAAAGCATTTGAAACTAAAGCATACGACGAAGCAAAATGTAACTTATATAAAAAAGAGGCTAAATAATTATGTATAAAGAATATAAACCAAACATGGCTCCATTTAAAAATCCAATGCCAGAACAAGAGCCATTAGTTAGAGCACATAATTTTAAAGAAGTTGCTGAAGGCTATACAGCTGAAATGGCAATGGATGAAGCAAAAAGATGTTTAGGCTGTCCAACAAAACCATGTGTTGCTCATTGTCCAGTTAATATCAACATTCCTGATTTTATTCACGAAGTTGCTTTAGGAAATTTTGAAAAAGCATACGAAATTATTTCTCAATCAAGTGCATTACCTGCAGTCTGTGGTAGAGTTTGTCCTCAAGAAACACAATGTGAAGGAAAATGTACAAGAGGAATTGGTGTTGATCCAAAAACAAAACAACCAAAAGAACCAGTTGCAATTGGTAGATTAGAAAGATTTGTTGCTGATTACCATAATGCACACTCAAAACCAGAAGATATTGTAAGACCAGAATCTAACGGACACAAAGTAGCAGTTATCGGAAGTGGCCCTTCAGGATTAACATGTGCTGGCGATTTAGCAAAAAAAGGTTATGATGTAACAATTTTTGAAGCATTACATCTTGCTGGTGGTGTTTTAGTTTATGGTATTCCTGAATTCAGATTACCTAAATCAATCGTCCAAAAAGAAGTTGATAATTTAAAAGCTTTAGGTGTTAAAGTTGAAACAAATATGGTTATCGGAAGAGTTATCACAATCGATGAACTCTTAGCTGAATATCATTTTGAAGCAGTTTTCATCGGAAGTGGTGCTGGTTTACCAAGATTCCTTGGAATTCCTGGCGAAAACTTAAACGGTGTTTACTCTGCTAACGAATTCTTAACAAGAACAAATTTAATGAAAGCATACTTAGCTGACTCAAATACTCCAATTCAAAAAGCTAAAAATGTAGCTGTTGTTGGTGGTGGTAACGTTGCAATGGATGCTGCAAGAAGTGCTTTAAGACTTGGCGCAGAACATGTTTACATTATTTATCGTAGAAGTTTAGAAGAACTTCCAGCTAGAAAAGAAGAAGTTCACCACGCAATGCAAGAAGGTGTCGATTTCCAATTACTCAACAACCCAGTAGAAATTATTGGCGATGAAAATAACAACGTCAAAGCTATGAAAGTTGAAGTTATGAAACTTGGTGAACCAGATGCTAGCGGAAGAAGAAAACCAATTTCAACAGGTGAATTTAAAGAAATCGAAGTTGATTGTGTTATTTGCTCAATCGGAACTTCACCAAATCCATTATTAAGACAAACAACTAAAGGACTTGAAACAAATCCACATGGTTGTATCATTACAAAAACAGAAGGTGGCTTAACAACACGTGATCACGTCTATGCTGGTGGCGATGCTGTTACAGGTGCTGCAACTGTCATCCTTGCTATGGGAGCTGGTAAACACGCTGCTAAAGCAATCGATGAAGAAATCATGGGTGCTAACTAAGATAGAATTCAAAAATTATAAAGGCTGGGCAACCAGTCTTTTTTTGTCGGTTTCAAGATAAAACAGACAAGTATTCTTCGAAGAAAAATTATTTAAATTAATCTATTATCCTTATAATATATAGTTTTTAAAAACTCTCTTTGTTAAAATATTTTTATGAGCAAATTATTCAATAGAACAAGCGGCATTTTGATGCATATATCTTCTTTGCCTAGCAATTATGGCATTGGTGCTTTTGGTCAAAGTGCTTATGAATTTGTAGATTTTCTTAAAAAATCAAAAGTTAAAATTTGGCAAATTTTGCCATTAAATCTTACTAGTTTTGGCGATTCACCATATCAAACACCTGCTTCATACAGTTTTAATTATTATTTTATCGATCTTGATATTTTAATTAACAAAGGTTTATTAGAAAAAGAAGAAGTCGAAAGTATAAAGTTTTATGAAGATGAAGGTAGAGTAGATTATGGACTTCTTTATGCAAATAGAATTAAAGTGCTAGAACTTGCATTTTCTAGATTTAATAAAACCAAAAAGTTTAAAGACTTCTTAAAAAATAACAAAAAATTGACTGATGTTGCTTTCTTTTTAACGCTAAAAAGAATCAATGGATTTAAAGCATGGAAAGATTTTGATAAAAAATATGTCAATTATTCAGAAAAACTTGAAATTGAAGTCAAAAAACAGTTTAAAAATATTTACGAATTTTATTGTTGGACACAATTTGAAGCTCTAAATCAGCGGACTAAATTAAAAAAATACGCCAATAAAAATGGCGTATTACTAATGGGGGATATTCCTTTTTATGTTGGTTATGATAGCCTTGAATGTTACAAATATTCTAAATATTTTAATCTTGATAAAGACAAAAACCCTATCGATGTAGCGGGATGCCCACCTGATTTTTTCTCAAAAAGTGGACAACTTTGGGGTAATCCTATTTATAATTGGAAAAGATTAAAAAAAGAAAATTATTCATGGATAATTGAAAAAATTAAATATAATCTTGAAATTTATGATCTTGTTCGCCTCGACCATTTTAGAGGCTATTCACGATATTATTCAATTCCATCTAAAGATAAAACTGCAGAATTTGGAACTTGGAAGAAGGGTCCAGGAATTGATTTGTTTAATAATCTCAGAAATGAAGCAATTATTGCTGAAGATCTTGGGTCTCTTGATGATGATTTTATTCAAATGTTTAATTCTTTGCCTTATCCAGGTATGAAAATTATCCCAGAAGGTTTAATGCATAATAATTTTGATGATGATTGGAGAATTCATAATGTTTCAAGTCGATATTTTTTATATACTTCAACACATGATAGTCCACTAGTTGCAGAAAATTTAGAATTAAACGAAGAACAAAGGAATGTATTTTTTAAATCATTGTCAGAAGAATGTAGCGCCTTAAATGTTCCATTTATTTCTGTTTTAGATGCAAAACATTTAGTAGATACAATCGTTGAACTTAATTTTTCTTCTAATTCTTTATGTTCTATGGTTACAATGCAAGATTTATTATATTTAGGTAAAGATGGTAGGATGAATTTACCATCTTCTATATCTACTTCTAACTGGTCGTGGCGTATCAAAAAAGATGAATTTTTAATAAAAAAAGAGGACATTTCTCGTTCTCTTAAAAGGTTAAATATTAAATATAATAGAGCATAATTCTACAAAAATAATGGAGTTTTGCAGGGTTTTTGAGAAATTTGGCGGAGAAAGAGGGATTCGAACCCTCGCTAGACTTGCATCCACTATCAGTTTTCGAAACTGACCCCTTCAGCCTCTTGGGTATTTCTCCGTTGGCTTTATTATAAATGATT
>JAQXNS010000063.1 GCA_029098125.1 bacterium | reverse complement strand
GTATGCGTCAAAAAAATCCAGGTTCGAACAACTATAAAATAAGAAAAGGATCGATTATAATTGAATTTTCCGCGGCAAAAGATTTTCTAGTTTTTCATCGCTAGGATTTGTTCCTATTTTAGATATAAGAGTTGCTAAATATTTTCTAGCATCTATTCCGTTTGCTAATGCTGTTTGCAGGATTGAAAAAATGATAACTGAGGATTCTGCGCCATTTGAAGTGTTGGAGAATAGAAAATTCTTTCTAGCCATAACAAAAGGTTTCACACCTCTTTCAGCAGAATTGTTACTTAGCTCAAGATGACCATCATTCAAAAATTCTAAAAAAGATTGTTTTTTTGTAAGAATGTAGTTTATTGCTTTTTCAAGGCGAGATCCTGTTTGAGGATTTGCGTGTTCCATAATGTTGAATATTTTATCTAAGTGCTCTTTAAATTCGCCTTCATTTCTTAATTTTTTGATTTCGTTAGCTGTTTTTTTATTTTTTCTATATGAATTTTCAAGCCTGAACAACTCGTCAATTTCATTAACAACTTTTTGGGAAACAGATTCTTTTTTTAATTCATTTGGGATTGTATCAAGAATTTCAATGAAATTTCTTCTTGCATGAACCCGGCAATATGAATTCTTTACATTAGGAATATCATTGTACCCTGAGTAGCAATCTGTAATTAAATATCCAGAATAATCCTTTAAGAAATCGCGAGGTACAGTACATGATCTTGTTTCACTGAATTTATATATAAAAATCGGATTCTCATAAAAAGATGAGTTAAATAACCATACATAACATTTTGCTTTATCTACATTTAGAACACGTAATGTTGTTTCGTCTGCATGCAATATTTTTATTTCTGTGTTTAATAGTTTTTTTGATAAGTATTCATACATTGGTTTGATGATTTCGCTAGTTTTTATCTGATAATTGCATAGATTTTGTCTAGAAATATATAGCGATTCGTTATATAGATACTCTTCTTGACGATAATATGGGACGCCAAGGATGAACTTATTATAGATAATTTCAGAAGCAAAAGATGGAGTACAAAAAGAATGAGGATAAATATCATCTTTAATTTTCTGATATACTTTTCCAACTTTTTGATCTATATATTTCTCATTAATAATCTTTATGATTTTTAACCTAGCAGGGATAGATTCAATTTTAAATGTGACATCTTCCCCAAATTTAACTAGTTCTTTATTTGTTTTAATCTCATCTGGAGATAATACAATTTCATCGGAATAATGAGACTCTAAAAAGTCTCTCGTTAATACATTCTTTTCTTTAGAAGTTTTTCGTTCTCTTGTTTCTTTTTTTAAAGAAGTATTTTCTGCTTCATTAAAAATATTTTTATCGTTTGCATTAGTTTCTCTTTTCTTCCCAAAAATAGTTTTATTTCTTTGGGTAAGTTGGAAGAGCGCCTCTTCAAGCTTCTTAGTTTTTTCTGCTAGTTCAAGTTGTTGCTTAAAAATTTTAGACTCTAATTCTTCGCATTTTTCAACTTGTTTTAAATATAATTCGTATAATTCTTCTTTTGAAATTTCGTTAATTTTGACTCTTGTTTTCACCTTTATATTATATCAAAAAAAGCCATAAAAATCGAGCTTTTTAGCCGATTTTTAGGCCTTTTTTTCAAATTTTTAATACTTTTTCGCAATACAAACTTAGTTAAAAAAGATCAATTTTTTCTCCATCATTCTTCTCTAATTTTTCAAATTTTAAGCCCTTTAATAGCCAGTTAATTTGCGACTTATTTATCTTACATGCTTCTTTAATATTATTAGGCCAAGGGAACCTAGTTTCATCTAAAGAACGAATATATACCCAGACCCCTGTATCATCTTTTTCGTAAACTTTAATTAATCTATTTGATCGATTGCAGAACAGAAATAATTCGTGTAGTCCATCATTTTTTTGTATTTTTGCTGCTAGAGTAGAAAGAGCATTCCTTCCCTTTCTTAAATCAGTACTTCCGGGAAACAAATAAATGTGATCAATATTTTCTAAATCAATCATTTTTTATGATCCTCATAACTTTGTCTAGTTTTGAAATATGGCAAAGAATTGTGTAGCCATTTTTAAAAATTCTAACAGTTTCGTTTGTAGTGTTTATTATGTTCTGCTCTTTATATTCTTTAACTAAAGGTGCTGTAATATCGACATATTCTTCTTCAACATTTTTTATATCTTCAACTTTCCATGAATTGTCAATAAGCGAGGCATATTTGCATATCCATCCCCACATAGTTGACTTAGCGATTCCATATTCTTTGCAAATTTCCTTTTTTTGCTTTCCTTGCATATATTGCTTTACAAGGTCAATTTTAAATTCTTCCAAATATTTATTATTTATCATATACGATCCTCCATGATTTAAATTGTAGAGGTTCGAACATTTTTGTCGATTCTGGAAATTTTTTACGCTTACCAAAAAACACGCACTTTTTCGTGCGCGTTTTGACGTTCAATCCTGGCGGAGAAAGAGGGATTTGAACCCTCGCTCCTGTTACAGACTATGAGCTTTCCAAGCCCACCCCTTCAGCCTCTTGGGTATTTCTCCGAACTGGTAAATATAATATCAATATTTTTGACATTTGTCATTCGTTTTTCTATGTTTAAAGACCAATTTTTAATATAATTATCGTTGTGAAAGAAATTTTAATTACTAAAGAAAATTCAAATCAAAGAATTGATAAATTTATCAGAAAATTTTTAAATGAAGCACCTCTTAGCCTTATTTACAAAACTTTTAGAAAAAAAGATATCAAGATAAATGGCAAGCCTGTTAAAGAAAACTACATTTTATGTGAAGGCGATGTTTTGAGAGTGTATATTAGTGATGAAAAAATAAATGAATTTAATAAACCTAAAGACATCAGCAAAATAAATTGTTCCTTAAATATAATTTATGAAGATCAAAATATCTTAATTGTGTTTAAACCTAAAGGCATTTTAACTCATGGGGATAGCACGGAAAAAAGAATGACACTTTCTAATCAAGTTCTATCCTATTTATATAATAAAGGTGAGTTCAAAAATGATGGAAGTTCGTTTACTCCTTCACCTTGTCATCGACTTGACAGGAATACAAGTGGCCTTGTAATTTTTGCAAAAAATGTTATTTCTAGCCAAATTATAATGGAAAAACTCAAAACTCACGAAGAAATCTCAAAAAAATATTTAGTTTTGGTTAAAGGACAAACTGAAAAAAATGGAGAAATTGATGCACCATTAAAAAAAGACGAGAGTAGTGGTTTTGTTAAAGTAGCAAGTTTGAATAACGGTGGTAAAAGTGCAAAAACCATTTATAAAACTCTTTCTTTTTGCTCTGATTATAGTTTAGTAGAAGCAACTTTAGTTAGTGGCAGAACTCATCAATTAAGAGTTCACTTTTCTTACATTAAACATCCTATTGTTGGCGATTCAAAATATGGTGATTTTGCTCTAAATAAAAAGTTTAATGCAAAATATGATTATGACAGTCAGTTTTTACATGCTTATAAACTAATTTTTAATATAAAAGATGGAGAACTTCGCTATTTAAATGGGAAAGAATTTATAGCTCCATTATCAAAAAAAGAAAAAAATATTCTCGATGATTTAGGTTTAAAATTATTGTAGATTTTTTTGGCATTTTTATATTTTTCAAAAATAATTCAGTGTATAATAGTCAAGGGTAAATTTATGGAAGAAAAAACTTTAAAAAATTATCATAGATGGTTAAACAGCAATGCTGTTGACGAAAAAGATAAAGAGATTTTAAGAAAAATGTCAGAATCTGAAATCGATGATGCTTTTTTTCAAGATATTAAATTTGGAACTGCTGGTATGAGAGGGGTTTTGGGCCCTGGAACCAATCGTTTAAACGTTCACACAATTAAAAAAGCATGTGTTGGTTTTGGAATTTATTTAAATAAACATTTTAAAGAAAATGTTAGCTGTGTTATTTCACATGATAACCGATTTATGAGTAGAGAATTTACACTTGAATGTGCTGAAATCTTGAATAATATGGGAATTACCACATACATTTTTGATTCTTTAAGACCTACCCCAGAATTAAGTTTTGCAGTTCGTCAAATGAAAGCATCTGGTGGCATTATGATCACTGCTTCACACAACCCAAAAGAAGATAATGGTTTTAAAGTATATGATGAAATTGGATGTCAACTTGTACCAAATAAAATTAAGGATTTAATTGAAATTATTTCATCTTTACCTGATGAACTTTTAGTTGAAGTCCCAGTTTCAGAGAACAAGAAAGAAAATATTATTTTACCTGCAAGTATAGATGAAGATTATTGCTCATTATGCGAAACTGTTCAAATTAACCCTGATTTAGATAAAAAAGGCTTCAAAATTGTTTATACACCTAATCATGGAACAAGTTTTGTTAACGCAATGAAAGTTTTTAAGGATTGCGGTTATGAAATTTATCCTGTTTTATCTCAATGCAATCCTGATCCTGCATTTAGTGGAACACTTTCTCCAAATCCTGAGGATCCAAGAAGCTATATTGAACCAATCAAACTTGCAAAATCTATAGATGCTGACTTAATTTGTATGACAGATCCTGATGGAGATAGAGTCGGTTTAGCTTGTAAAAATAGAAAAGGTGAATATGTTTTACTTACTGGAAATGAAAGTGCGGCCCTTTTACTTGATTACATCATCAAAGAAAAAAAAGCAAAAGGTACACTTCCTGCTTCTTCAATTGTATATAACACTGTTGTCTCAAGTTCTTTAGGCAAAAAGATTTGCGATTATTATGGTGTAAAAATTGAATCACTCTTAACTGGGTTTAAATTTATTGGTGATAGAATTCATTATTATGAACAAAATGGTGGACCAACTTTCATTTTTGGCTACGAAGAATCTTATGGTTGCTTAGTAAAACCATTTGTTCGTGATAAAGACGGAATTCAAGCAATTTTATTGTATTGTGAATTAGCACTTTATTACCAAAAACATGGTTTAACTTTAGATGAAGCATACGAAAAATTAGGTGAAAGATTTGGTCAACATAAAGCTAAATTATTTAATATTTATTTTAAAGGTAGTGAAGGCAAAAAAGAGATGGATTCTTTGATGCACGAAATTCAAAACAATCCATTTACGTCTTTACTAGATAAAAAAGTTTCGATTATTGAAAACTATTCAGTTTTATCAAGATACAATTTAATTGATAAATCAACTTCAGCTATTGAAAATCTTCCATCGTGTAACTTAATGAAATTTATTTTTGAGGATGGTTCTAACATTTCAATTAGGCCAAGTGGAACTGAACCTAAATGCAAATTCTATGTCGAAGTAGTTGATAAATCACTAGAAAATGCTGGAAAAAAATGTGATATTTTATACAAAGAACTCTTAAGAATTTTACGAATTAATTAGCTAAATATTTTCAAAAAATTGCATTTAAAAAGGAGATAAAAATCTCCTTTTTTTAACAAAATAGTTGAGTTCTGCAGGGTTTTTAAGAAAAAATCTTCTTCAATTCGACTAGCACGCCATCATTATTGTTGTCAAATTCTGTAACATTTTTTGCTATATTTTTAAGTCTATCTAGACCATTTTTCATGACATAATTATTTGGATGATTTTTGATCATTTCATAATCATTTTGAGCATCACCAAAAACAATAATGTGGTCGCTCTTGATGTTTAATACACTTGCTAGTTCGTCTATAGAATTGCTTTTAGAAACACCTTTTTTGTATATTTCACAAAATGGATAGTCGCCCCAAAAACGTGGGTCGTAATTTGGAAAATTTTCGTTGATTAATTTAATTGTTCTTTCTTTGTCGTTGAATGAATTTAAAGAGAAAACAATGTTTAAAACACTGTCAATATTGAAAATATTTTCAAAATTTTCAGAAATATTAATTTCTGTTTCATTGCTTGAATAAAAAGCAAGTAAAAAATCATCTTTTTTAGTAACAAAAATCTTATTTTCATTCATTACTAAAAATGTACTGCCAAGATTGTTGGCTCTTAATGTTTCATAGAGAGATAAAACTTCCTCTTTTGAAAAATAGTGAGAGAGATACTCAATATTTTTTTCTAAATTTTTAGCGAGATGGCCATTAAATGAAATAATTGGCGATGATTTTAGACCGATTTCATCATAATATTTTTTAACATTATATGTTGGACGACCACTTGTTAAGCAGACATAGTGTCCTTGAGTTTCTAAGAAACGAAGATACTTTTTTGTTTCTTCTGAAATTGTTTTATCATCTCTTAAAAGTGTACCATCTAGATCAATACAAATAAGAAATTTTTCAGTCATGGACATATAATCCTACCGTTTTTTTAACTTTTCTGAGCGTTTTGTTAGCAATATAGCTTGCTCTTTTTGCACCTTCAGTTAAAACTTGGTCGATAATTCCACTTTTTAGAACTTCTTCATATCTTTGTTTAAAAGGAATTAATTCTTCAAGAACTTTGTCCGCAACAATCTTTTTGAATGTTCCATATTGACTCATTCCTTCAAATTCTTTTTCAGCTTCTTCAATTGTTTTGTTTGATAATGCTGCATAAATTGTAAGTAAATTAGAGATTCCAGGTTTGTTTACTGGGTCGTATTTAATCTCATTTCCAGTGTCAGTTACAGCGCTCATTATCTTTTTTCTGATAATGTTTGGTTCATCTTTAAGGAAAATATCGCCTTTTGGGTCAGATTTTGACATTTTCTTTGTTGGTTCAGATAAAGACATAATTCTTGCACCAACTTTTGGAGAAATAGCTTGAGGCATTACGAAAACTTCTTTGTTGTAGCGAGCGTTAAATCTATGAACTAAATCTCTCGTTAATTCGACGTGTTGTCTTTGGTCATCACCAACAGGTACAACGTCAGCATTATAGAGTAAAATATCTCCAGCCATTAAAACAGGATAGGTAAAAATACCTAAACCTACAGCTTCGTGCTTCATTTTGCTAGATTTATCTTTAAATTGTGTCATTCTTGATAATTCGCCCATATAAAGATAGTTTTCTAAAATAGTATTGATTTCGCTATGTGCGCTGACATCACTTTGAAGAAAAATTGTTGATTTTTGAGGATCTAGACCTGCAGCAATATAAAAAGCAACAATATCTTTTGTATTGCTTCTTAAAAAAGCTGGGTCAATTGGGAGAGTTAATGCATGTAAATCAGCAATGAAAATGAAAGTTTCATACTCATCTTGATATTTTTTAAATTCTCTCAATGCACCTATATAATTTCCTAAAGTTAAATTTCCGGTTGGCTTAATGCCGCTTAAACAACGTTTCATATAAATACCTCGACTAATTATATTAACTTAAATGTTAAAAAATGTATAGCAATCGAAATTTTTAATCAATCAATATTAATGAAGAAAATAAAAATATATGATAATATCATAACGTTTTGAGGTGACTTATGAGAGAGATTAAGATTTACAATTCACTAACTAATAAAATTGAGACATTAAAAACTATAAAAGAAAATGAGGTTTCAATGTATGTTTGTGGACCAACAGTTTACAATGACCCACATATTGGCAATATGAGACCAGTTATTTTCTTTGATACTTTCAAAAGATTTTTAGAATATGTTGGTTATGAAGTTAAATATGTTTCAAATTATACAGATGTTGATGACAAAATTATTAACCGTGCAATTGAAGAAAATACAACTGAAAAAGAAATTACAACACGTTACATAGAAAGATATAGAAACTGTTTAGACGCATTAAATGTTGAAAAAGCTTATGAAAATCCAAAAGTCACAGATTATATGCCAAAAATTATTGACTATATTGATGGTTTGGTTAAGAATGGCTCAGCTTATGTTAATGATGGCGAAGTATTTTTTGATGTTTTAAAAGACGAAAAATATGGAGAATTATCAAAAATCAATGTCGATGACCTTATTCAAGGCGCAAGAATTGAAGAAAATTCAAAAAAGAAATCATCTTTAGACTTTTTACTCTGGAAAAAGACTGAAAAAGGAATCAAATGGGAATCACCTTGGTGTTTAGGAAGACCAGGTTGGCACACTGAATGCTGCGTTATGATTGATAGCATTTTTAATGGCATGATTGATATTCATGGTGGTGGAATGGATTTAAAATTTCCACATCATGAAAATGAAATTGCTCAAGCTGAAGCTATGCATAGACATACAATTGCAAATTATTGGATGCATAATGCAATGATGAACATTAAAGGCGAAAAAATGTCAAAATCACTTGGAAATGTGATTCTTGCAAAAGATGCAATTAGTGAATATGGTGCAGACACAGTTAGATTAATTCTTTTGAATTGCGCTTATCGTTCAATTTTGAATTTCACTGATGAAACAATTAAAGATGCAAAATCAATTATTCAAAAAATCGAATTTGTCTTTAAACAATTAAATCTTTTATTAAACGTTGAACATATCGATTTATTTGGAAGAAGTGAAAAAATAAATAAATTTTTAGATGACTTAAGCAATGATGTTAATTTACCTAATGCAATTACAGATTTATTAGACATCATCAAAGAAGCAAATCTTGAAATAAGAAAGAAAGATAAAAATATCGATATTCTTAAAGAAGATTTTTACGCTTTAAAAGATATGTGTTTTATTTTAGGACTTCATTACGAACCAAAAACTCTTAGTCAAGAGGATCTTGAACTTTACAACAACTATTTAAACGCAAAATCAGCAAAAGATTTTGATACTAGCGATTCGCTAAGAAAAACGCTCATTTTGAAGGGAATTATATAATATTTCCATTTTTAAAAAATAGAAAATATTTAATATTTTCTATATTATGTGCGTTTTTTCGCGAAAATTTATTTAATTTTTTCTTTACAAGGAGAAAAATATGCTTAGAATTTATGGAACAAACCCTATAAAAGCAGCTTTAGAAGCCAAGACACTCATTAAAGTTTTGGTATCTTTAGATTACAAAAATAAAGGGTTAATAGAATCTATCAAAAAGAAGAATATTCCCGTTGAGGTTACTAGTAAACAAAAGTTAGATTCGTTAGTAAAAGAGAACCATCAAGGCATTATTGCCTATCAAAAAGACATTTATACTGTTGGTCTTGATGAAATTATCTCGATTTCTATGAAAAAACCAAATCCTATCATTGTTATGTTGGATGAATTAAGTGATCCACATAATTTGGGTGCAATTTTAAGAAGCGCCGATGCATTCGATTGTGCTGGAATTGTTTACAAAAAGAAAGGTTCAGTCTCACTAAATGATACAGTTGCAAAGGTCTCAACTGGTGCAATTAACTTTGTAAAATGTGCTGAAGTTACTAACCTTTCTTCAACGATTAAGAAGCTCAAGGAAAAAGGATTCTGGGTTGTTGGACTTGACGGTGATAGCGATTTAACATTAAAAGATGCTCCAAAAAATGTTCCACTTTGTTTGGTTGTAGGTAGTGAAGGCTTTGGTATTTCTCGATTAGTGAAGTCAAATTGCGATCTTATTGCAAAGATTCCTATGTTTGGAAGAGTTAATTGCTTAAATGCTAGTGTTGCGACCTCAATTGCACTTTTTGCGCTAAAAACTCAATAGCATTTTCCTTCCATTCTATAGGTTTGGAAGGATAAATTATGTTTGTTTTAAAAGAAAATACAACTGCTGATGAAATTATAGTTGAAGCACGAAAAGGAAATAAAAATATCCAAAGAATTTTCTATCTTTATTGCGAATATTTAGCAAATACAGTTCTTTATAGATATAAATATGTTTGCGATAAAATAGGTTTAAATAGGGAAGACAGGCAATATGTATTAAATGAGTCAGTATTTAAGATTTTGCTTGAAAACAAAGATCATTACGAAAATTTCCCTGCTTATTTTAGAATTAATTATGAATTTTGTTTACGCGAATTGATACGAAAAATATCACGTAATTTTCCATATCTTTTGAGTAAGGCAAACGAAAATTGTGAAATTATTGACGATTATTATGCATTTAATTCCTACACAACAACTGGGGATTACATGGGAAGTTATATAAATGAACAAGAAATTAAATACGCCCTCAATACAAGCCTCAAAGTTGCACATCCAATCGGTAGTAAAATTGTCTCTATGGTGGGGGATGGTTATAGCTTAAATGAGGCTTCAAAAATGCTCGGAATCACTTATTATCATTGTAGAAATGAATTTGACAATACAGTAGAAGCTTTAAAAAAAGAAATTGATATCTAAATATCGAATTAATTCGAAATTTTAAATTATAAAACATAAAGAATCCAACTTTAAAATTTAGCTTATTTTGAAAACTAAATTTGTTTCAATTTATTGTTTTTCTTTACTTTAATCTAGAAGAAAGTTAGAATTTGTGATAGTTTAATTGAGATAGGAGATAAGTGATGAGGAAAAAAGTAATTTTAATTTGCTCAGACTGTCTTTCAAGAAACTATTCGACTACTCGAAAAGTTGAAAATTCTACAACTCGTTTAGAGTTAAGAAAATATTGCCCAAAATGTGGAAAATATACTATCCACAAAGAAAGCAAGTAAGGAGAAGCCATGAAAAAGATTACTGGTTATTTCAAAGGTGTTTTTAAAGAAGGTAAAAGAATTAAATGGCCTAAAAAGGATGTCTTTTTACCATCATTAGCTGTTGTTTTATGCATTACAATCTTCGCTGCAATTTTTTTAGCAATCGAAGACTATGCAGGCGGTATCTTAGTTGCTCAACTTAGACAAGCTTTCGAGTCTATTAGAGGTTAGGTTATATGGAAGAAAAAATGAATAAGTTAGCTGAAAAGCAATGGTATATTGCAACTACATATAGTGGCCATGAACAAAAAGCTGCTGAAAATATCAAAAGACGTATTGAAAGCATGAATTTAAAAGATTATGTTTTCAGAATTGTTGTTGCAGAAGAAGAAGTTCAAGCAAAAAATAAAGATGGTAAACCATTGTTTGTAAAAAACAAAGAAACAGGAATCGAAGAACCAAAAATGAAAATTATTAACCTTTATCCAGGTTATGTTTTCGTTGAAATGATTATGACTGATGAAAGTTGGTTTATGATCAGAAATACTCCAGGTGTTACTGGTATTGCAGGTTCAAGTGGTGGTGGTCAAAAACCTACTCCAGTTTCTGGTAAAGAAATTGAAACAGTCTTGAAGAGAATGGGCGTTGTTGATAATTCGATGTATGAAGGCTATAAAGAAGGCGACTATGTAAAAATTATTCATGGTACATTCGCTGGAACTGAAGGAAAAATTACTTCAATTGATAAGGCAAACGGAACTGTTGTTGTTCAAACAATGTTCTTCGGAAAAGCTACACCAACAGAAGTTGAGTTCTCAGAAATTATCAAAATTTAATGAAAAATGCCGCAAATTGTGGCATTTTTTAATGGATGTATGTATTGGACTTTATAATAATAAATTATTATAAATATCTAAAAAATTTTTGTAATTCCTATTGACACTAAAAAGAAAATAATATATATTATTTGAGCATTTGCGCATTTATGCAAATGTTTAGATATAAATATCTAAAGTGGGAGAAGAGGCGAATTACTTCTTACCACAACATTGCAAAGGAGAAACTACAATGAAAAAAATCGCAAAAGTAGTTAAGATGGAATTACCTGGCGGCGAAGCAAAACCAGGACCAAAATTAGCTAGTGCCGGCGTAGTTATGCCTAAGTTCTGTACAGAATTTAACGCAAAAACTGCTGACAGAAAGGGTCAAGTTGTCCCTGTAATTATTACAGCTTACGAAGACAAAACATTCAGTATGGAAATTAAAACTTCCCCTGTTACTGGTTTACTTTTAGAAGCAGCTGGTGCAAAAAAAGGAAGTGCAAATCCAAAAACAACTAAAGTTGGTAAAGTCACAAAAGAACAAATCAGAAAAATCGCTGAATACAAAATGCCTGATTTAAATGCAAATGACATCGATGCAGCTATCAGAATTATTGAAGGTAGTGCACGTAACATGGGCATTGACGTTATCGATTAATTAAAGGAGACGAAAGATGAAACACGGTAAGAAATACGAAGCAGCTCTCAAATTAATTGATAAAACAAAGGTTTATAGCATTGAAGAAGCTTGCGAACTCGTTAAGAAAACATCAATTACTTCATTTGATTCAACAGTTCAAGTTTCAATGAAATTAAACATCAATACAAAGAAAGCAGATCAACAAATTAGAGGAACAGTCATTCTTCCAGCTGGAACTGGTAAAAATGTTAGAGTCGTTGCAATTACTCACAAAGTCGATGAGGCTTTAAAAGCTGGTGCAGACTATGCTGGTGATAAAGAATTACTCAACAAAATCGTTACAGAAAAATGGTTTGATTTCGATGTAATGTGTGCAACACCTGAAATGATGGGTGAAATTGGTAAAAACGGTAGAATTTTAGGTCCTAAAGGTTTAATGCCAAACCCAAAAACAGGAACAGTTGGACCAGATATCACTAAAATGGTTCAAGAATTAAAAGCTGGTAAAGTTGAATACAGAGCAGACAAAGATGGCAACGTCAACGTTGCTGTTGGAAAATGTTCATTCGACACAGAAAAATTAGTTGAAAATGTCAAAACATTAATTGCACAAATTCTTAAAGTTAGACCACAAACAGTTAAAGGTGCTTATGTCCTTAGCTGCCACATTGTTACAACAATGGGTCCATCAATTAGATTAGATTTTAATATCTAATCCTAAATTAGTTTAGAAGGCAAAATATACCATAGACCGTAACGGAATAAATTCTTAATAATGTTACCGAGGTAGATTAATAGATCCTCAGTATATTTAGCCTCAAAATATATAAGGAGGTAAAAGATGAATCAAGAAATCTTAAAGCAAAAAGAAGCTGTTGTTTCAGAAGTTACTGACTTAGTGAAAAATAGTCAAGCAGTAGTTGTTTGCGAATATCGCGGATTAACTGTTGCTCAAATTACTTCATTAAGAAAAGAACTTAGAGAAAAGAATGCTAAAGCTAACATCTTCAAAAATAGCTTAGTTAGAAGAGCATTTGACAGTCTCGAACACAAAGATGCTGATGAACTTTTAGTTGGACCAAATATTTACATCTTTATGGATGACTATTCAAATGGTTCATTAAAAGCAGTTGCAAAATTTGCTAAAAGAAATGATAACTTCAAAATCAAAGGTGGAGTTATCGAAGGTAGATTAAGTGATGCAGCTTATGTTAGTGCAATCGCTCAATTACCAAACAAAGAAGGTTGTGTATCTATGCTCTTAAGCGTATTACAAGCACCTATGAGAAATTTAGCCTATAGCTTAGGCCAAATTGCAGAAAAGAAATAATTGTTAAACGGAGGAAAAAAGATTATGGCAAAATTAACAAATGAAGAAATTATCGCTGCTGTTAAAGAAATGACAGTCGTTGAATTAAATGATTTAGTAAAAGCTATTGAAGCTGAATTCGGAGTCACAGCTGCTGCTCCTGTCGCTGCTGCTGCACCTGCAGAAGAAGAAGAAAAGAAAGGACCAACAGAAGTTACATTAACATTAAAAGCATGTGGTGCTAACAAAGTTCAATGTATCAAAGCTATCCAAGCTATCACAGGTCTTGGCTTAATGGATGCTAAGAAATTAGTTGACGCAGCTCCAAGTGTTGTCAAAGAACACATCTCACCAGTTGAAGCAGAAGAACATAAGAAAGCTTTAGAAGCTACTGGTGCTCAAGTTGAAATTAAATAATAGTTTAACTAACTAATTTAATTACCTGCCTTCACTTTTTGTGGATGGCAGGTTTTTGCCTATTTATACGGAGAAGAAAATGAGCCATTATTTCACTTATGATCCAAGCTTAAAGTCAAATATTCGCACTATAAGTTACAAGATTTGTGATAAAAATATCGCTCTACAAAGTGATAGTGGTGTCTTCTCAAACAAAGAGATTGATAAAGGATCATTAATATTTATTAATGAACTTATCGATAAAAATTTATTTGGTAAAGTTCTAGACCTTGGATGTGGATATGGAGCAATTGGTATTTCACTTAGTTTAATTTATGGAACTAAAATTGAAGTATCTTATGCCGATATCAATCCTAAATGCATAGAACTAACTAGTAGAAACTTAAGTCAATACGATTTGAATGGTACTTGCACTCTAAGTGACGGCTATGAAAATTTGAGCGAGAATTATGATTTTATCGTTTTTAACCCTCCGATCTCGGTTGGAAAAGAGAAAATCTTCAAAATTTATGAAGATAGCGTCTCACATTTAAACGATAACGGCCGTCTTTATCTTGTTATTCGAAAAGATAAAGGTGCTCTCTCACACATAAAATATCTTTCAACTTTGTTTAAAAATGTTGAGATTATTCACAAAGAAAAAGGATATTTTATTATCGAATGTTACTAAAAGGAGAAGTGTTTGATGAAATCTTATAGAGATTATCCAAAGATTAACAATGATCGTATTAATTTCTCCAAGATTGGCGGAACTTTAGAACTTCCATATCTTGTTGAAATTCAAACAGAATCTTACAAAAATTTCCTTGATTATGGTATTGAAGAAGTTTTCAAAGATGTATTCCCAATTGATAACTACGCTGGAAATATGTCTGTTGTTTACAATTCATTCAGATTAGATGAACCTAAACATACATTCTTAGAATGTAAAGAAAAAGACTTAACCTACAGCGCACCATTGACAGTTAATTTAAGATTACTTGACAAAACAACTGGAGAATTTGTTGATTCAGACGTTTTTATGGGTGAAATCCCTTTAATGACTGAAAGTGGAACATTTATTGTAAATGGCGCAGAAAGAGTTATCGTCTCTCAAATTGTCAGATCACCTGGTGCATATTTATCAAAAACTTTCGATAACAAATTTGGTAAATATGTTTATAATGCTGATCTTATCCCATCCCGTGGTACATGGCTTGAATTTGAAAGCGATGTTAAAGGTATTCTTTGGGTCAGAATCGATAGACAAAGAAAAATGCCTGCAACAATTCTTTTAAAAGCTTTAGGTATTGACAAAAATGAAGATATTTTTGCTTTATTTGGAGAAAGAGATTCTTTAAAACTTACTTTAGGTAAAGAAGGATCAATTACTTCAAGTACAATTGCTTTAAAAGAAATCTTCAGAAAATTAAAACCAGGCGAACCTATTACCGAAGATGGTGTCCACTCATTCATAGTTCAAAAATTCTTTGACGCTAAAAGATATGATTTAGGTAGAGCTGGCAGATTTAAATATGCTAAAAAATTAGGAATTTACAATAGACTTATCGGAAGATATTTAGCTGAAGATTTAGTTGATGTAAATGGCGTAAGTAAATATACAAAAGGAACTTATTTAACAAAAGAAATGGTTGACGCTTTAGAAGAAGAAGAATTCTTCGAAAAAGGCGCTCACACATATGACATTAACATTAACACAAGACTTGATGAATATGGCACAGTCAATATGGTCAAGGTTTATGCTAATGAAAAGAAAGATGTCATATCAAATGTTATTGGTACTGACCTTAATTTATCAGTTTCACGTGTCACAATCAGTGATATGATTGCAATTTTCAGTTATTTCATGAATTTAATGGATGGCTTTGGATCAGTTGATGATATTGATAACTTAAGCAATAGAAGAATTCGTGCTGTTGGTGAATTAATTCAAACTCAATTTAGAATTGGTTTAACTAAAATGGCTAAAAATATTACTTCAAAGATGACAGTTACAACCGGAGAAACAAAAGAAATTACTCCAAAATCTTTGATTAATATTAGACCACTTGCAAGTGCAATTAGAGAATTCTTTGCTTCATCGCAACTTTCTCAATTCATGGATCAAACTAACCCACTTGCTGAACTTGCAAATAAGAGAAGAATTAGTGCTTTAGGACCTGGTGGTATCACTAGAGATAGAGCAAGTATGGAAGTTCGTGACGTTCACTTTACTCATTATGGACGTATTTGTCCAATTGAAACACCTGAAGGTCAAAACATTGGTCTTATCAATAACTTAGCTACATATGCAAAGATTAATAAATATGGATTTATCGAAACTCCATATAGATTAGTTGATAAAGAAACAGGAAATATTTTAGAAAAAACTGTTTATTTATCCGCAGATGAAGAATTAAATCACGTTATTGCACAAGCAACACGTGAAGATATTAAAGATCATAAACTTGCAAATGATAAAGTTGTTGCTCGTTACAATGGTAAAAATATTCTTGCCGACAAAAAGGATGTTGATTACATTGATGAATCACCAAAACAAATCGTTTCTGTCGCTGCAGCATGTATTCCATTCCTTGAAAACGATGACAACACTCGTGCTCTCATGGGTGCTAACATGCAACGTCAAGCTTTACCTCTTTTAAAACCTCATGCTCCATTTGTTGGTACAGGTATTGAACACAATATCGCACATGACTGTGGACTTGCAGTTGTTGCAGGAAACGATGGTGTTTGTACATACGTTGACTCAACACAAATTAAAGTTAAAGAAGAAAACGGTGTAAGAACTTATCAATTACAAAAATATGAAAGAAGTAATCAAGGTACATGCATTAATCAACGTAGCATTGTAAAAATTGGTGATTCAATTAAAAAAGGTCAAATTATCGCTGATGGTCCTTCAATGGATAATGGTGATTTAGCTCTTGGACAAAACGTCGTAGTTGCTTTCATGACATGGGAAGGCCTCAACTACGAAGACGCTGTCATTATGAGCGAAAGACTTGTAAAAGATGATGTTTACACAACAATTCATATCGAAAGTTATGAAATTGAATGTAGAGATACAAAAAATGGTGCTGAAGTAATTACTCCAGATGTACCTAACCAAGGTATTGATGCAAAAGCTCACCTTGATGACGATGGTATTGTTTACCCAGGTACAGATGTCAAAGAAGGAGATATCCTTGTTGGCAAAGTTACTCCAAAAGGATCAAGTGAACCTGCACCAGATCAAAAGATTTTAGATGCAATTCTTGGCGATAGATCAAAAGACGGAAAAGATACATCTTTAAGAGTACCTCATGGTGGAGCTGGAACAGTATTAGATGTTAAAGTCTTCACACGTGAAAATGGTGATGAATTATCTCCAGGAGTTTTAAAGAAAGTTAGAGTTTACGTTGCTCAAAAGCGTAAAATCAGTGAAGGTGATAAGATGTCTGGTAGACATGGTAACAAAGGTGTTATCTCACGTATTGTTCCAGTTGAAGACATGCCATATCTCCCAGATGGTACACCAGTTGATATTTTATTAAACCCACAAGGTGTTCCTAGCCGTATGAATATTGGACAAATTCTTGAAGTTCATTTAGGTATGGCTTGTAAAGCTCTTGGTGGTTTAAAAGTTGCAACTCCAGTTTTCGATGGTATTTCAAATGATGAAATCATGGAAATGATGAAAGAAGCAAAAATGCCAAGTGATGGTAAATACACATTATACGATGGCAGAACTGGTGAAAAATTCGACGATAGAATCAATGTTGGTGTCATGTACATGATTAAACTTGTCCACATGGTCGATGATAAACTTCACGCTCGTGCAACTGGACCATATTCAATGGTTACTCAACAACCTCTTGGTGGTAAAGCACAAAATGGTGGTCAAAGATTTGGTGAAATGGAAGTTTGGGCACTTGAAGCATATGGTGCAGCAAACATTTTACAAGAAATGATTACTATTAAATCAGATGATAGAGTCGGAAGAAGAAAGACTTACGAAGCTATTATTAAAGGAAAACCACTTCCAAAACCATCAATTCCAGAAGCTTTCAAAGTTTTAACAAAAGAATTAATGGGTCTTGGCATGGACGTCGAACTCTTCGGTAAAGATGGTAAAGTCATCGATATGGATAGCTTAGCTAGACAAACTCAACAAGAAGAACAACGTTCAATGAGAGCAGTTAGAAACATCGGAAACGAAAACTCTTCAACAGAAAAGAATAGTGAAGTCTACGACGATGTTGATGTATTAGATACACAAGTCGCAGATGAATTATTCAACTAGGAGGAACACTTATGTTTGATGTAGAAAAATTATCTAGTATAAAAGTTGGATTAGCCTCCCCAGAAAAAATTAGAGAATGGTCACATGGTGAAGTTACAAAACCAGAAACCATTAACTATAGAAGCCAAAAGCCAGAAATGGATGGCTTATTCTGTGAAAAAATATTTGGACCTAGCAAAGATTACGAATGTCACTGTGGAAAATATAAGAAAATTAGATATGCAGGTGTCGTTTGTGAAAAATGTGGTGTTGAAGTCATTTCTAAAGAAGTTAGAAGAGAAAGAATGGGCCACATCGAACTTGCTTCTCCATGTTCACACATTTGGTACTTAAAAGGCATCCCATCAAGAATGGGTCTTGTCCTTGATATGTCACCAAAAGACTTAGAAGAAATTATTTATTTCTCAGCACATGTTTGTCTTAATCCAGGAACATGTACAAAATTAAAATATAAGCAATTCATCGATGATGCTACAGGAAGAGTAATCTTTACATTAGCTATCAAAGACATTGTTGAAGAACTTGATGGTGAATCAAGTGAAATGGAATACGCTAACGAATTATTATCACGTCTTGAAAATCCAAATGATCCTTTCGATTTCTTTGCATGTGCTCAATTCATTAGCGATCATACAGGTGCAGAATTCGGCGAAGGTGCCGAAGCTATTAAAAGATTACTTAAAGAAGTTCAAATCGATGATAAAGTAATTATCAACGATTTAGGCGAGGAAGAAGTAATTGAAGGCGAATTTACAAAAGCTCAAAAGCAAATTAAAGGTGCAACTGATCAAAAACAACAAAAATTAATTAAAAGATTAGAAGTTCTTGATGCATTTAGAAGATCAAACAATAAACCTGAATGGATGATTCTTGATGCATTACCAGTCATACCACCAGATTTAAGACCAATGCTTCAACTTGATGGTGGACGTTTCGCTACTTCAGATTTAAATGATTTATATAGAAGAATCATTACAAGAAATAGTCGTTTAAAGAAATTAATTGAAATGAACGCTCCTTACGTTATCTTAATGAATGAAAAGAGAATGCTTCAAGAAGCAGTTGATGCTTTAATCGATAATGGTAGAAGAAATGGAAAACCTGTTACAGGTGCAAATGGCAGACCATTAAAATCATTAAGTGGTGGTTTAAAAGGCAAACAAGGTAGATTCAGACAAAACTTACTTGGTAAACGTGTTGACTATTCAGGACGTTCAGTTATTGCTATTGGACCAAGTTTAAAAATGTATCAATGTGGTTTACCACGTGAAATGGCAATTAATTTATTAAGACCATTCATTGCTGCTATCTTAATTAAAGAAGGAAAATGCTCATTACATAAACAAGCAGATAGAAAAATTGATGCTAAAGACGCTGATGTTTATGATGTTGTAGAAAAAATTATTTCTGAACACCCAGTTTTATTAAACCGTGCTACTACACTTCATAGATTAGGTATCCAAGCATTCCAACCAATCTTAGTTGAAGGAAGAGCAATCAGACTTCACCCACTCGTTTGTACAGGATTTAATGCTGACTTCGATGGTGACCAAATGGCTGTTCACGTCCCAATTTCAAAAGCTGCACAAGAAGAAGCTCTTGATTTAATGCTTGCAAGTAATAACATTCTTGCACCAAAAGATGGAAAACCAATTGTTACTCCAGGTCAAGACATCCTTATTGGTAACTACTATTTAACAACAGAAGAAACAAAACAAGACTTCTTAAATAGAGCTAGCAAATATGAAAGTGTTGGAGATTCTGAAAGAGCAGAAGAATATAGATATTATGCAAGTGTTGAAGGAAAAGTATTCAAAGATATCAATGAATGCTACAAAGCTTACGAATTAAAGAAAGTTCACTTACATAATCGTATCGCAATTCCTGGAAAAGCAATGAAAAAATCATGCTTTACAGATGAAATGAACGATAGTTACTTAATTACTACTGTTGGTAAAGTTATTTTCAACTTTGCATTCCCATCAGATTTCCCATACATCAATGATGATTCATCTGAAAACTTAATCAGAACAAAAGAATCATTCTTTGTTAAAAAAGGTGTAAATATTCCTGAATATATTCAAGGATTAGCTATTAATAGTCCAATTACAAAGAAAAAGATCACTGGAATTATTAACGAAATTTATCATAGATACGGAACAACAAAAACAAGTGCTGTTCTTGATAAGATCAAAGACCAAGGTTATAAATATTCAACAATCAGCGGCTTAACAGTTGCAATTAGTGATATTTATGTCATCAACAATAAACAAGAAATTGTTGATAAAGGTGAAGTCGAAGTCTCACGTATCGAAAGATTATATGATAAAGGTTTATTAACGGATTCAGAAAGACATTCAAAAGTTATTGAAGTCTGGGCAAAAGTTACAAGTAGTGTCACAAAAGAAGTCAAAGCAACTCTTGAAAACGACAAACGTAATCCACTTTATATCATGTGGAACTCTGGAGCTAGAGGTTCCGAATCTAACTTTACTCAATTAATGGGTATGAGAGGACTTATGTCATCTACATCAGGTGATACAATCGAACTTCCAGTTAAATCATGTTTCCGTCAAGGTTTAAATATTGCTGAATTCTTTACAGGTACTCACGGTGCTCGTAAATCAGGTGCTGATACTGCTTTAAAAACAGCTGACTCAGGTTACTTAACACGTCGTTTAGTTGATGTTTCTCAAGACGTTATCGTTAGAGAAATTGATTGTCACTCAGATAAAGGTACAGTTGTTAAAGAAATCATTGATACAGCTAAAGGTTCAGTCCTTGTTAACTTAAAAGATAGATTAATTGGACGTTATGCATGCCACGATGTCATTAATCCTAATAATAATGAAGTTATTGTCGCTGGTAACACATTAATTACTGAAGAATTAGCAGATGCAATTGTTGAAGCTGGTATTAAACAAGTTGAAATTAGATCATTATTTGGTTGTAAAACTAAAGATGGTGTCTGTCAACATTGTTATGGACGTAACTTAGCAACTGGTAAACCAGTCGATATTGGTGAAGCAGTTGGTATTATGGCTGCTCAATCAATTGGTGAACCAGGTACCCAATTAACTATGCGTACTTTCCACTCTGGTGGTGTTGCTACAAATGATGATATTACTCAAGGTCTCCCAAGAGTTCAAGAATTATTTGAAGCAAGAAATCCAAAAGGTGAAGCTACTATTTCTGAAATTAGTGGAACTATCGAAGATATTCAAGAAAAGAACGGTATTTATACAGTTACTGTTAAAAATGATCTTGAAGTCAAAGAATATACAACAACTTTTGGCGCTAGATTAAGAGTTAAAGTTGGAGATTCAATTGTTAATGGTGGAAAAATCACTGAAGGTGCAATTTCACCTAAGAAATTACTCGAAGTTAGCGATGTCATTGCAGTTCAAAACTATATAATTAAAGAAGTTCAAAAAGTTTATAGAGCTCAAGGTATTGCAATTAGCGACAAACACATTGAAGTTATTGTTCGCCAAATGTTAAGAAAAGTTGTCGTTATTGATGGTGGAGATACAGATCTCATCCCAGGTACAAGAGTCTCATTAACTGAATTCACTGAAAAGAACAAAGATATCTTAATTAAAGGATTACGTCCAGCTGTCATGAAACCACTCGTTTTAGGTATCACAAAAGCTGCTCTTGAAACTGAATCATTCTTATCTGCTGCATCATTCCAAGAAACAACTCGTGTTTTAACAGATGCTGCTATTAAAGGTAAAACCGATACATTACATGGCCTAAAAGAAAATGTCATTACCGGTAAATTAATTCCAGCTGGTAGAGGATTATTAACAAGAGAAGAAGAAAGAAATAATCTTGCTCAATTCAGCGTTTTAGAAAAAATGAGAACTATCAAAGATCAATACAAAGGAATCCATGATTCAGGTATTGACAGTAATGATTTAACAGATGAATCACTTGAAAGCTGGGAATCATTACCAACTGAAGATATTCTTCCACCAAACTATAGATACAACTCTATAGGCGATGGTAAAAACGAATAATCGCTAAATTCAATCAAAAACTAGGGAAATTTTCCCTAGTTTTTTTGCATTCTAACGAAATTTTATATTGAAGTGGTGGATTTTTAAGCAAAATTCTATTTGATTTTATTTGATTAATAGTGCACATTTTTTCGATTTTTAGCCGTATTTCATCGATTTTAGCGTCAAAACCTACTAGAAATGTACTAGAAATGTACTAGAAACCTACTAGAAATGTACTAGAAACCTACTAGTCAATCTCAGTAAGAAATTTTTTGAGGTAAAATGAGTGTATTTTATCGATCAAAATTCGTCGGAAATATCGAATAAATTCGACTTTTCGTAAAATACTTACTTTTTTAGCTCTATTTTTATGTAAAATCAGGCATAATTTTGTAAAAGAATTTGATTATTTGTAAGGTAAAAATCGAATATTTTGAATAATATAATGCAATTTTAGAAAAGAAGATGAAAATTTAATATAATATAAAAAAGTGCGTTAGATTATGAAGAAAACTTTGAAAATTGTAATACCATTATTGATTATTTTTCTTTTGTATATATTTACATTTATTTCAATAAATGTCTTTCATTTAAAAAATAATCAATACTATCAACTATCATGTACCATCTGTTTTGCGGTTGCACTTTTCTTATCGATTTCTATTCTATTAATTGAAATTGGATCATTATTTTTTGATAAAAACGCTTCGACAAATACAATATTTTCATCTCTAGCGATACTATGTTTTATATTAACAAGTAGTGACTTTTCTGATCTTCTTGAATCGATATTTTCACGAAATTTAATAAATGAATATGAAATGAATCGGTTCTTAGATTTTTTGCATCTTGCAAGCTATATTTTGTTTATCATTTTTACTTTACGATTTTATGAAAAAGATTATGGGTTAAAAATACAAAAAAGTGAAATATTTTGTTCTGCTTTAATATGTATTTTTTTGCTTTTATGCTTTGGCATTTTTTCACTTCTTCACAATCTAAATTATGATTATGTATATCTTTTCTGCTTATTACCATTATCAATTTATCGGATTTCAAAGATTTTATTCTTTATTAAACAAATTGAATTTAACATTAACGCAGCTTTTCTAACATCTATACTAATAATTTGTCTTACACTTGCTGAAGTTAGTACGTTAATTCAAGCAATTGGTGGAGATACTATTTATAGAAAAGGAATTGATTCGTTTTTGGTTCTTTTAGGAGAGATATCGGTTGTCTTAATTTATATAGATTTTTCATATAGAACTACTCTTGAAGCATATAAAAAGGATGTTTTTGAAAGAAAAATGAAAGAGTTTCAAACATCTCTGTTAGTAAACCAAATAAGCCCACATTATATTTTCAACTCTTTGAATACAATTAAACAAATGTATACTATCGATCAAGAAAAGGGAAATTTTGCAATTGATCTTTTGCCCAAAAACCTAAGACAAACGATAAACGCAACTTCAAGTATGCTAATTCCTTTAGAAAATGAGCTAGAAAGTGTGCTTAATTATGTAAATTTTGAAAATTTAAAAACTAATATTGAATACAATGTCATTTTTAACATTGATAATACAAACATTAAAGTCCCACCTTTATCAATTGTTACACTTGTTGAAAATGCAGTCAAACATTCAAAAATTGTAACAAAAAATGATGGATATATTGAAATTTCTACATCAATTGAGGATGGAAAATTTGTTATTTCAATTGTTGATAATGATGTTGGATTTGATGTTAATTCAATTAGTGAGAACAGTTGCGGGATAAAAAACACGAAAGACCGTTTTGCCCTATTATTAAATGGAGAATTAGAAATTTTTTCTAAAATTAATTGTGGGACAAAAATTTTGATTAAGATTCCTTTTGGAGAAGAATATGAACGCGTTAGTGATTGATGATGAAAGAAGTGCCCTTCATTTATTTTTTGATAAAGTAATTAATAAAGATGATGAAGTTACTTATCATTTTTTTGAAGATAATCTAAATAAAATATTTTCTTTTTTAAAGAACACTAAAGTCGATTTGATATTCTTAGATATACGTATGAATTCAATTGATGGTCGTGCCCTTGCTGAAAAGATTCATATTTTATATCCACAAATAAAATATGTGTTTTTCACAGGATTAACAATTACTGAAAAAGATCTTCCATTAAGTATAAGTGGCAGTGTTCTTGGAATCCTTTATAAACCATTTAACGAAATTCAATTTGAAAACATAATTAAAAAATCTAGAGAAGAAAAGAATATTTTACGCGTTAATATGCTAGGTAGTTTTGATTGTTTCATTAATGAAAACATTGTTAATTTTTCTAGCGCAAAATCTAAAGAATTATTTGCTCTTTTGCTTCTTTTAAATGGAAAATCGCTAACTATGGATTATGCAATTAGTGTTCTTTGGCCTGATAAAGATTTAGCTAAAGCAAAAATTTTATATAGAGATGCAGTGTGGAGATTAAGAACAACATTAAATGAAATTAATTTTCCTTGCATTGAATTTAAACGTGCAATGTTAAATCTTAATAAAGAGAATATAGATTGTGATTTTTTAAATAATATTGAGTTAAATAAAAAAGTTAAAGTTTCTCGTTATTTATTAAATTATGAACGGGCTTCAATGGTTATTAAAGATTT
>JAQXNS010000062.1 GCA_029098125.1 bacterium | reverse complement strand
TACGGATTTAGAAATCTAGAAAATATGAAAGATCTTATTTATATTTCTTGTTCAGACTTATCAAAAAGAATTGTTCCAGCATTTGAAAAAATGAAAATAACCTAAAATTTAACCCACAAATTCTTTATATGGCTCAAAATTTTTTAAAAATAATTTTTTGAAAAACGAACAATTAAATTTTGACAAATTTTGACACTTTTTTAACATTATTTTTTGCAAAATATTTTAATTAACATAAAATTAAAATTAGTCGAATTAATTCGACTTTTTTTAAGTTTTGAATTATTGAAAATTATAACAAAAAATAAATGTTAAAAAATTTTATTTGTTTTTTTGAAAAATCAAGTATATTATTTTCTCGTTTTATTGAAAGAACTTAACTTTCAAGACATAGGAGAAAAGGATGGAAGACAACTATATTATTGAATTAAAAAATGTTAGTAAAATCTTTGATGATGATACTATAGCTGTTGACAATTTTAACCTTTATGTTCGTAAAGGTGAATTCGTGACCTTTTTAGGCCCATCAGGTTGTGGTAAATCCACAACTTTAAGAATGATTGCTGGTTTTGATTTCCCATCAACTGGCGAAATTCTACTTAATGGAAAAGATATTTCCAATTTACCACCTAATAAAAGACCAATTAATATGGTGTTTCAAAGGTATGCACTTTTCCCACATTTAGACGTTTATGACAATGTTGCTTTTGGATTAAAGCTAAAACGTATTAAAACACAAATTAAAGATGAAAACGGGAACCCAGTTTTAAAAATCGATCATAAGTTGATTCGCGAATTGAAAACTGAATATAGAGTTATTAAACGCAAAAAACACATGAGCGATGAAGAAAAGAATGAAAAATTGAAAGCTTTAGAAGAAAAAATTAAAACTGCAAAGGAAACACCTGTTCCAACCTATAAGTTAAATAAACTATCAACAAAAGAAATTGATGCAAAAGTTGCACGTGCTTTAAAAATTGTTGACCTTGAAGCGCTTGAGGACAGAGACATCTCAACTTTAAGTGGTGGCCAACAACAAAGAGTTGCAATTGCAAGAGCTATTGTTAATGAACCTGAAATTTTATTATTAGATGAACCATTAGGCGCTCTTGATTTAAAGATGAGAAAAGATATGCAAATCGAATTAAAAGAAATGCATAAAAAACTTGGTATTACATTTATTTATGTTACACACGATCAAGAAGAAGCTTTGACAATGAGTGACACAATTGTTGTCATGAATGATGGCGAAATTCAACAAATTGGTAGTCCAAAGAAAATTTATGATGAGCCAAAAAATGCTTTCGTTGCAGACTTTATTGGCGAATCAAATATTTATAATGGCACGATGATTGGACCAAAAACAGTCAGATTCCTTGATCACAATTTCACATGTTTAGATGATTATGCTTTAAATGAAAAAGTCGATGTTGTTATTCGTCCTGAAGACATTACATTCGTTGATGAAAAAGATGCAATGATTAAAGGAAAGATTGTAACTAAGATTTTTAAAGGTGTTAATTATCAATACACAATCATGATTGGTAAAAACGAAGTTATTGTTAAATCAACCAAAAGCTATGAATTAGATTCAATTGCTGGATTGCATATTGAACCAGATGGAATTCATATTATGAAGAAAGATTTCACTATGAATGTCTATACAGATGCATGGATTGACAAAAATAATAACGTTATGATTGATGACGTTCCATTTGAATGTGTAATTACACAACTTCTTCCAGGTAGTAGTATTGATGAAGATGGATATGTTGTTTCAAAAGATGGTCAACATAAATACGACTTCAACGATGCTGATGTTGTCGCAGAAATTCCTCTTGATAAAATCGATGTTGTTGATGATATTGAAAGCGATGAATGCGAAGTTGTTGGTGAAATTGTTGATTTAATTTATGTTGGTGATCACTACAGATATATTTTAAGAACAGAAAATGAAGAAGACTTTGTTTTTGTCTCAACATATTCTTACAATTTAAACGATACAATCGGATTAAAGGTTAAAAAAGAAGATATTAAGTTGCGCCTTAAAAAAGAGGTAACTGAATATGAGATTTAGATTTCAAAGAAAATATCTTTGCATTCCATATTTCTTGTTCCTAATTTTATTTGTTGTAGTTCCAATCTTTTTTATTGTTTATTATGCATTTACTGATGGAACAGGCAATTTTTCTTGGAATGCTTTAGTGGAATTTTTCACAACTACCAACAAAATCAATGTTTTAGTGATGTCATTATTATTTTCAACACTTAATACAATTGTTTGTTTATTAATTGGCTACCCAATTGCATATATTCTTGCAAACAAAAAATATAACAAATCATATGTATTAGTTTTGTTATTTGTAATGCCTATGTGGATTAACTTTGTTTTAAGAACAGGTGCAACACGTGACGTTTTAACTTGGTTAGGAATAAATGGAGGTACAACACCATATATTGCTACTATGATTGGGTTAGTTTATAACTATCTACCTTTTGTTATTCTTCCTTTATATACAACAATGTTAAAACTAGATAAATCACAAATCGAAGCTGCTAGCGATTTAGGGTGTAATAGAATTCAGGTTTTTACAAAATCGATTTTCCCTCAAACAGTTCCAGGTGTGATTGCTGCTGCTCAAATGGTTTTTATGCCAACAATGAGTAGTTATGTTATTCCTGAAACATTATCAGAAGGCAAAATAGTTTTATTTGGAAACTCGATTTATTTAGGTTTTGCAAATAATCAATGGAATTCAAGTTCATTTATGGCAATAATTATGCTTTTAATTATTGGTATTTCAATGTTTGTTACTCGTAATTTTACAGAAAAAGAAGATGAAGGGAGGGCAAATGCATGGTAAAAAAGATTTTTGCATATAGCTATGTCTATCTAATTCTTTTTTTAATGTATGTTCCAATTTTGACATTAATTGTATTTTCTTTTACAAATGCAACATATATTGGAACATGGAATGGTTTTGATTTAAGCCTTTACCAAAAATTATTTGAAAGTGAAGAAATAATGATTGCACTTGGTAATACTATCATTATTGCAATCATAAGCGCAGTTTGCTCAACAGTTCTAGGAACTTTAGGCGCTGTTGGAGTTTTCTATTCAAAGAAAACAAGTAGAGCAATTTTTGAAAACATTAATCAAATTCCTGTTGTTAATGCAGAAATCGTTATGGCTCTTTCACTTGTTGTTATGTTTGTTTTTATTGGAAATAAGATTTTTGCTGGTGCGAATTTATTTTCATTTTGGACTCTTCTTGCTGGCCATATTGTAATTAGTGCACCATTTGTTTATTTAAATGTCAAACCTAAACTACAACAAATGGATCCTTCTCTTTATGAAGCAGCTCTTGATCTTGGCTGCACACCTCGTAAAGCACTTTGGAGAATCACTTTACCAGAAATACTACCAGGTATTTTTAGCGGATTTATGCTTGCAATCACATTATCTTTAGATGATTTTATTGTTACAGCATTCACACGTGGAAGTGGATTACTTAGTGGGGCAGGAAATATTGAAACTTTATCAACACTTGTTCAAGCAAAAATTAAAAAAGGTCCAATTCCACCAGAAATGAGACCTCTTACTACAATTATTTTCATAATCGTTGTTTTAGTTGTTTTATTTATTTCATTAAATAGAAACAAAGGTATTTCTTCAAAAGTAAAGAATAGAAGAAAATTAAGAGAAAGGGCTGAATAATATGAAAAAAGTATTCAAAAACTCATTATTTGTGTTGTCGCTTTCTGCTTTGCTTGCGCCTTCAATTACTTCATGCTCTTCTTCTAGCGAATACGGTACATACGTTTATGTATTAAATGCTGAAGACTACATCGATGATAGCTTAATTACATCTTTTGAAGATGAAGTTTTTGAAAGAGATAACAAAAAAGTAAAAATTGTTTACGAAACATACGATACAAACGAAACAATGTATAACACTCTAAAAACTGGTAAGCAAACTTATGATGCAATTTGTTGCAGTGATTACATGATTCAAAGACTTGCTAGAGAGGGGTTAGTTGATTCTTTTCAACAAGCATTCGACGATGGTTTACTTGATAATTATCGTAATAATGTTTCTCCTTATCTTGCAACATATGACGGGAATGATAGTGGCACATTGAATCAGATTCCAGTTGAAACACTTGATGGAACTGATAAATTAAGCAATTATGCAATTGGTTATATGTGGGGTACTTTAGGAATTTTATATAACCCTGAATTAATTTATTCAAGAAATTACAATGTTTTTTCTAGCGATGAAAGAACAAAAGATTTAAGTGAAGAAGATAGTATCTCATATATCATAAAAAATTTTAATTCTTTAGATGGCTGGAGCGCTCTTTGGGACCCACTTTATAAAGGAACCCAATCAATTAAAGATTCCATGAGAGACACTTATGCAGTTGGTATTATGGAACTTTATAAAGATTATTTCTTACCTACAAGTGGTAAATATTTAAGCAATTATAATGATAGAAACGACAAATTTAATAGTTGTGATGATGATACTATTAAAGGCGTTCAAGACGAATTAATTCGATTAAAAGGCAATATTTTTGGCTTTGAAGTTGATAGTGGAAAAGATGATATTGTAACAAAAAAAATCGGAGTAAATATTGCTTGGAGTGGAGATGCAGTTAATTCCATTGGTAGAGGATATTATGCTGATGATGATTGGGAAGAAGTTAGAGATGAATCTGACATGGTTAATCTTTATTATACTATTCCTGAACTTGGAGCTAACGTTTGGTTTGATGCTTGGTGCGCACCAAAACAAGATGAAGGCTATTATGAAAGCGATGAATATCGATATGCAATGGAATTCCTTGATTATTTAAATGATCCAACAAATGCTTGTGCAAATATGTCATACAATGGATACACATCATTTATTGGCTCAAATAGCGAAGATGACTTATCAGTTTTAGCTTATACCCTTTACTGTTACGATTTGAGAGAAGAAGGTGATGAACCACTTGACGATTATGATACATACGATTTGAGTTACTATTTTAATTTTGTCGATGAAAATGGTCAACCACTTACTGAATTAACAATTACCGCTTATGATCCTTTAGCAGATACAGAAGAGGAAGGATTAGAAGCTGATGGAAGAGAATTTACATTTACTGATGAAGATGGAGATGGAAGACTTGATATTATCTTAGCTACTGATTTAACAAGTTATGAAGGTCGTAGTTTAGTTGCTCAATATCCAAAAACTCAAGATATCAATAATCTTTACGTAATGAGAGATTTTAAAGATAAAAACGATGCAATTGTTTCAATGTGGGAAAATGTTAAAGTCAACCCATTACCTGCTTGGGTAGTTGCTACATTACTTGTATTTTTAATTGGTGGGCTAAGTTATCTTGGTTCTTATCGTTTGATTAGAAAATATAAGCTTAAAAAAAGAAAAGAATTAAGGAAAGCTAGTTAATATGAAAGCCAACAATACAATAAAGCTAATTTTTCCAGGAAAAAGATACAGTATCGATAGAAGTTTGTTATATTTTTTGGATAAATATATCGATGGTGAATCTATATATTTTGAATACGATTCACCACGATATTTAAATTATTCTAAAAATATTAATGAGATCATTGATGATGCATACAATTTCTCTAAAGAAATATTAGAGTCAAAAAAATTAGACGAATACACTGAAGTTATTGTAATTGCTAAAAGTATTGGAACTTTAGTGGCTACAAAGTTAAGAAATGAAAAATTAATAAAAGCTAGTAAATTTATTTTATTAACACCTATTAATGAGACAATTCCATTTCTTAAACAAGGTGATTTCATCGTAACAAGTTTAAAAGATTCTTATGTCGATGCTTCACTTTTAAAAGCAAAAGAGAATTATTTCCCATTTCTAACAATCTATGAAGATCTACCTCATTCATTAGAATACGCTAATAATTTTTATAAAACATTTGATCTACAAAAAGAAATTTTGGATAACGCAATTAATTATTTAGACATCTCTTATAAAGACATTGTTGAGTAAAAAACCCTGCAAAACCCCAATATTTTTGTTGAATTTTGAAAATATTGAGGTTGCAACTGATGTTAAATTCAATCAATTGAGCGGCAGTTTTATGGTTAATGTTTAACTAGAAACGCCGCTCTTTTATATTAAAATAGTTTTGAATTCTCTTGCGTATAGTATGATTTTTTGATAATATTATTTAGCGCTAAGCAAGTGCATCCTTAGCCAAGTTGGTAAGGCAATTGACTGCAACTCAATGACCAGTGGTTCGAATCCGCTAGGATGCTCCAATTTAAATGATATCCTTGTTCATACGAGGATTTTTTATTAGGTAGCATAAATGAAAAAAGATGCAGGACTAAAATCAAACTTTCATACACATACCTTTAGATGTGGACATGCTAAAGGTGATATTAAAGATTACACAAAATCTGCTATTTCATTTGGATTTAAAAATATTGGTTTTTCTGATCATGCATTTTTACCAGGCATTCATCATGAATTTATGCGTGGAGATTTTTCTTTACTTGATGATTATATAAAAGCATTTCAAAAAGCAAAAAAGAAATACGGCAAGAATATAAATATGTATTTAGGTTTTGAAGCTGAATACATGGAGAATTTTGATTCGTATTATGACGATTTATTAAACAAATATGGCTTTGACTATTTAATTTTAGGACAACATCTAAAATATGATGAAAACGGAAAGTTAGATTTATATTTTAATGCTAACAAGTTAAACGATATTGAAAACATTAAACGCTATAAAGACGATTTAATTAAAGGAATGAAAAGTGGAAAGTTCCTTTATGTATGCCATCCTGATCTATTTATAATGTATATCAATAATATCAATGATGAGATTATTGAAATAATCAATGAAATCGTTGATGCAAGTATAAAATATGATGTACCACTTGAAGTAAATTTAGGTGGCTTACGATGGAATACTTATTTTGCATTAAATAGGGGTGCATTTTCATATCCAAATTTTACTTTTTGGGATATTGTAAGTAAGAAAAAAGCAAAAGCTGTTATTGGACTTGACGCTCATGATCCTCATGATTTATCTAATTCATTAAAATTTGTGCTAGATGATTTTCTTAAAAAACATGATTTAAATATAGTTGATCCGCTTGATGTTTACCTCAGTTATAAGATAAAGCAAGAAAAAGAGAAAAAATACTAAAAAAAGTTAAAAAATTCTTGATTAGAATTATTTTATTGCTATAATAGTATTTGCGTTTCGGGGCGTAGCGTAGCTTGGTATCGCGTCTGCTTTGGGAGCAGAAGGCCGCAGGTTCAAATCCTGTCGCCCCGACCAGTTTACGAAATTTAGGTCTGATAATGTGTCAGACTTTTTTTATTGCTTTTATAAAAATAGCTTATTTATTTCAAAATTTTTAATTGCCTTTTAGGTAAGAATGAAATATTAAGTTTTATCTCATAAAATAATTAATTTCTAACAAAATAGTTGAGTTCTGCAGGGTTTTTGAAAATTTATTTATCTTTTCCATTGATATTTAACTTCTTATTTTTATGATTTTGCTGATACGCTTTTGGTGTTATGCCATTGATTTTTTTAAATTTTTTATTGAAAGCTGAAATTGATGGATAACCGCAACAATTGGATCACTTTATGCAGCTTGTTATGGAATGAAAGTTATTGATCTAAAATGGTACAAAGATCTTGGAAGAGATGTTCATCTATTTTTACGTCATAAAAAAGTGACAACAATCGATGAATTGGTTGATGTAGCGCTGAAAATACGTAACACAATTTAAATTTTCTTTATATTCCTTTATAAAGCGCAACCCAGTTGCGCTTTTAAATTGGGATCTTAATCTTTCTTATAATTGTTCTTGACTTAATAATTAAGTCGATTAAAATAGTTTACATGTTAACTGATTCAGAAATTAAAGATATTAAAATTGGGTTTTTAGTTAAAAAAATTCATCTTGGGATTGAAAAAAATATGGCACTTTGCCTAAAAGAAAAAGATATTTCGCCTCAGCAAGGCAGAATTATTATCATTCTTTATAAAAATCAAAACGATAAAATTAATCAAAAAGATTTAGAAAATTATTTTAATACTACTAAAGGTGCGATAAGTGGAATTGTGAATCGTCTTGCCGCCAAAGGTTATGTTAAAAAGGTAAAAGATGCAAGTGATAATAGAAACAATTATCTTTCATTAACTCAAAATGGAGTTAATTTATATAAAGTAATTAGAGATTCAATTGATAAAACAAATGAAAAGATATTGTCATGCTTAACAAGTGAAGAATCTATTAACTTAAAAAAGTATTTACTTAAAGTATTGGAGGGTCTTGATAATGATTAAAACATTAATGAAATCAATTAAAGGCTATGGTGTACCTTCGCTTTTATCTATAGTATTTGTGTCTTTTGAAGTCATTATGGAAGTATCTATTCCTTTTGTTATGAAATATTTAATTGATGAAATGAACACTTCTAATATTGAAAAAATAATAATTTATTCTGTAATTTTGGTAGTAATGTCAATTTTTAGCCTTATTTTTGGTGCTTTAGCTGGCAAGTTTTGTGCACGCGGTAGTACTGGATTTGCAAGAAATTTAAGAAGAAACATTTATAAAAATATTACCGACTTTTCATTTTCAAATATTGATAAATTTTCTACCCCAAGTTTAGTTACTCGAATCACAACTGATGTTACAAATGTTCAAATGTCATACATGCAAATTATTAGAACTGCTGTCAGAGCTCCTTTCATGATGATTTTTTCAATCATAATGGCTTTTATGATTAGTAAAGAACTTGCTGTATATTTTGTAATTATTGTCCCGGTTATATTTGCTATATTGATCACGATAATTTATTTCGGAATTAGGATTTTTAATAGAATTTTTAAAAAATATGATGCTTTAAATGCCTCGATTCAAGAAAACATTAGCGGAATGAGAACTGTAAAATCTTATGTTAGAGAAGATTATGAGATTAAAAAGTTAACAAAAGCTAGTGAAAATCTTAAAAAAGATTTCACAAAAGCTGAAAGACTAGTCATGAGCGATCAATCAATTATGCAATTTGCAATATATACATTAAATCTTGTCGTTATATTCCTAGGTGCAATATTTGTTATTCAAAATGGAACTTATGACGAAACTTTAGGTTTAATTACTTATAACAAATTAAGCACGGGTGATTTATCAAGTTTATTGACTTATGGTATGCAAAGTTTAATGTCATTAATGATGCTTTCAATGGTTATCGTTACAATTACAATTTCAATTGAATCTGCTAGAAGAATTGTCGAAGTTTTAAATGAAAAACCAACTATCGTTAGTCCTTCTAATCCCATTTATAATATAGATAATGGCGAAATTGAATTTAAAAATGTCTCATTTAAATATAAAGAAGAAGGAAACAAATACGTTTTATCAAACATTAATCTAAAAATTGAAAGTGGCCAGATGATTGGAATTTTGGGTGGAACAGGAAGTGGAAAAACTTCTCTTGTTAACTTAATTTCTCGAATTTATGACGTTAATGAAGGTGAAGTAATTTTAAGTGGCCATAATGTTAAAGAATATGACGTTGATTCTTTAAGAGAAAATATTGCAGTTGTTCTGCAAAAGAACATTTTATTTAGTGGAAGCGTTAAAGAAAATTTAAAATGGGGAAATGAAAACGCAACTGATGAAGAAATCATACATTTTTCTAAATTAGCTTGTGCTGATGAATTTGTTTCAAAATTTGAAGGCGGTTATGATTATAAAATTGAACAAGGCGGCTCAAATGTTAGCGGCGGTCAAAAACAAAGACTTTGTATCGCTAGAGCTTTAATCAAGAAACCAAAAGTTTTGATTTTAGATGATTCGACAAGTGCTGTTGACACAAAAACTGACGCATTAATTAGAAAAGGACTTCGTGAAGATTTAAAAGAAACAACAAAAATTATCATTGCTCAAAGAATTTCTTCAATCCAAGACGCTGATCAAATTATTGTTATGGATAATGGAATGATAAATGGCATTGGAAATCATGAAGAATTAATGAAAAATAATGAAATTTATCGTGATATTTATAATTCTCAAAACAGAATAAAGGAGGCAGAATAGTATGAAAAAATTTAATTCTAATACTTTTATTCGCTTGGTAAAGTACTATTTTAAAATAAATAAATGGTATATGATTGGGATTTTCTTTTTTATCATTTTATCTTCTGTAGGAACTGTTGCTGCTCCTGTTTTTATTCAAAAAATCATTGATGATGTTATTAATCCAGGAATAAAATTTGGTTTTGATAAAGTAGAGAATACATTTATTCAACTTTTAATTACTCTTGCAGTTATTTATTCTGTTGCAGTTATCTCGAATTTCTTGATGAACCAATTAAATGCAATCGCTACACATAGATTTTTAAATGTATTGCGTATAGATATGTTTAAAAAGATGGAAAAATTACCAATTTCTTTCTTTGATCAACATCAAAGAGGTGAAATTATGTCACTTTATACCAACGATGCAGATTCAATTAGAGAATTTGTTAGCGGAACTCTTCCTCAAATTTTTAACACTATTATTATCATTTCATCTCTTGCAGTAATGATGATGATTTATAGTTTGTATTTATTCATCTTTGTAATTTTAACTACAGTTTTAATTCTTTTTGCAACTAAAAAAGTAGGTTCAAAAAGTGCAAAATACTTCATAAAACAGCAAAAATCAATTGCTGAAGTTGAAGGATTTGCTGAAGAAATGATGAATGGCTTAAAAGTTGTTAAAGTTTTTTCACACGAAAAACAATCAAGAGCAGATTTTGATAAAATTAACGATAATCTTCAAAGAAATTCAGAAACAGCGAATGGAAATGCCAATATGCTTGGACCAATTATTCATAATATTGGAAATGTTAACTATGTCGCAATAGCTATAATTGGTACATTTTTGGTTGTTTTTGGCGTTCCAAATTTAAGTTTAACTGGCATTAGACCTCTAGAAATGGGTGTTGTTGTTTCTTTTTTAACTATGTCTAGACAATTTGCAAATAATTTTAATCAAATTTCAATGCAAATCAATACATCAATTATGGCTATGGCTGGAGCTACTCGCTGCTTTGAATTGCTTGATCAAAACGAGGAAGTTGATGATGGATATGTCACTTTAGTTAATGCAAATATTGATGAAACTACACATGAAATCACTGAAAGTTCAACAAGAACTGGCAAATGGGCATGGAAACATCCTCATAAAGAAGATGGAACTGTCACGTACACAGAATTAAAAGGTGACATTTTGCTTGATAATGTTGATTTTGGCTATACAAGTGACAAGATTGTCCTTCATGATGTTAGTGTTTATGCAAAACCTGGTCAAAAAATCGCTCTTGTTGGCTCAACTGGAGCTGGAAAAACTACAATCACAAATTTAATTACTAGATTTTACGACTTAGCTGATGGCAAAGTTCGTTATGATGGAATAAATATTAATAAGATTAAAAAGAGTGATTTAAGAGAATCAATTGGAATGGTTCTTCAAGATACTTCATTATTTACAGGAACTGTAAAAGAAAATATTCGTTATGGAAAACTTGATGCAACAGACGAAGAAATAATTGAAGCCAGTAAAATTGCAAATGCATATGATTTTATAACTAGATTGCCTCAAGGATTTGACACTATGCTTGTTGCAGATGGAGCTAATTTATCACAAGGTCAAAGACAATTAATTTCAATTGCTCGTGCTGCAATTGCAAATGCCCCAGTTATGATTTTAGATGAAGCAACTTCATCAATCGATACAAGAACTGAAAAATTAGTCCAAAAGGGAATGGATGCAATTATGAAAGGAAGAACAATTTTCGTCATTGCTCATAGACTTTCAACCATCCAAAATAGTGACGCAATTATGGTATTAGATCATGGTAGAATCATCGAAAGAGGCACACATGATGAGCTCATAAGTAAGAAAGGTTTCTACTATCAATTATATACTGGAGCATTAGAACTTGAATAAAATATTGGCGTTCTGCAGGGTTTTTGAGAATTTTTGAATATTTTAGCAGAAAATTTTAGTTACTTTTGCTAACTTTAAAATGACATATATTTTAATTCGTGTTAAAATTTTTTCATGATTAAAATATTTCAAGAAGAAGACAAATCACTAATTTCAAAAGAATATTCTTTTGATGATGAAATTGAACTCGAAAGTGGATCATGGATTCATATTGAGGATCCAACTGTTGATGTCTTAAATAAGATTTCAAAACTAACAGGCATATCAAACACTTTTCTTCTTTCTGCTTTAGATGAAGAAGAATCTGCTCGTATTGATAGCGATGATGGAGATACCTTAATAGTTTTAGATACTCCATACATCGAACTTGATACAGGTCATTTTTCAACTGCACCATTTATCATTGCTTACAATAGAAGTTATTATGTAACAATTCAAAGGCATAATTTTGAAATTGTAAGTGAGTTGTTTAAAAGAGTAAAAATCGTTGAACCACACAAACATGTTCGTTTAACTTTAAATCTTGTATATCGTTTAGCAACTCTTTTTATTATTTATTTGAAGAAAATTAATCAAAAAACCGAAAATCTTGAAAATTCTTTACGTTCATCAACAAAAAATAAAGAACTCCTAGAACTCATGGATACAAACAAGACACTTATTTATTTTTCAACAGCTCTAAATGGAAATAAAGGTGTTCTAACAAAACTTTTAAGAAGTCAAACTTATAAAAAATATGAAAGTGATTTTGATTTAATGGAAGATACACAGGTTGAAATGGATCAAGCAATAGAAATGTGTTCCATCTCACGTTCTGTTTTGAATTCAATGATGGACGCTTTTGGTTCAATTATTAACAACAATGTTAATGCCATTATGAAAACTTTAGCTGTTGTAACAATTGTTTTATCAATTCCTACTCTTGTAGCTTCAGTTTATGGAATGAATTTTTCATATTTACCACTTTCAAATGATCCAAACGGATTTTGGATTATGTTAAGTGTTTCTTTTGTTGTTGCAATACTTGCTGCAGTTTTAATTATTTTATATACACGAAGAAATAAAGGCGACTAATCTAAAATAATTTTCTTTAGATTTTCATTACTTAAATAGATTTTTAATTCATTTTCGCCATTAATTACATCTTTTTTGGTCTTAAAATAGATTTTATTGATTAATTTATCGATATAGTCGCTCGCATTTTTGTAATCTTTATCGGTATAGTTTTCAAATGTTTCTTCGATTATAGTTAAAACTAAACGTCTAATTAGACATAAAATCGATTCTTCAATCCAATACCTAAATTGAATATTTTGATGATTATTTTCTATGTTTTTAATTGAAATATATAGTGGAAGAGCATCAAATGGATCGTGATATAAATCGCAATATACAAAATTGTATTTTTCAATATCTTTTTTCAAGAAATTAATCGCGTCCTCTTTTATAATTTTTATTTTTTCTTTATGTTTGAATTGATTTAGGATGTTTTTTGTAAATAAATTTATAATATTTTCGTCTTTCTCAATTATTGTGACACTTTTAACATCCTCTTTTTCGCTAATCATGTATGAAAAATATCCAAGACCTAGACCTAAAACAAGAACATTTCCATTTGCTTTTTTGATATCTTCATTCATTGTTTCGATTTCATGAGGTATCAAAGACATCCAAGTTTTTCCGCCTTCTTTTAAAGCTAAATAGCTAAATTTTGTATCAAAATAGGATAATTTATTAGTTTCTTTGTAGTAATTTTCACTATCTACAGTAACCTCACTTGCAACAAACAACTCATATGGATAGTAAAAATCAGTTGAAAGTTCGTAGTTTTTAAATTTAATATCAGCAAATTTAACATTTTTTACATATGGATTATTTAAATATTTATCTAAATCGAGTTTTAAAAAAACATTTAATGAATATGCTTTAGCAAGACGTTTGAATTCTTTATCTAAAGGATCAATTTCTAAATCTTCAAGCATATTTTCATAGAGCGATTCTTCATCCATTGTTTCATGTTCATCATGAGCGAAGTTCTCTAAATAATCGTTAATAATGTTATTAACTAAAATGTTTGTTTCTTTTGTTTCTAAGTATTTTTCAATTTCTAAACGGTTTGCAATTATTTTCATATATAAATTTATACATCATTTTATTGACTCTATAAATATTTCATTTCCCATTTTTTCTAATTGAAGTGATTTTTTATGATGATTTATTAAAGAAAAATATTAATAAGCATAATAATTGTTTTGAGATTTTTTTCTTTTATAATGTTTAATTATGAAAACATTGATTATTTATAAAAGTGAGACAGGTTTTACGAAAAGATATGCTGAAATGATTGAGCATAGAACTTCAGATTCTACCCTTGTTGAGTTAAAAAAATTAAAAAAGAAAGACATAAAAGAAGCTGATTTTATATTTTATGGTGGCCCAATCCATAATAATGTCATTAAAGGACTTTCTAAATTTCTAAAACATCATAAATTGTTTGATGGAAAAGATGTTTTCATTTTTGGAGTTGGTTTGGAACCAGCATCAAGTGATAAAAGAGAAAATGTCATTAATGCAAATGGATTAAGTTTTTATCACGTGCGACTTTATTTATTAACTGGCGGACTTGACTTTACTAAAATGAGTAAATTTAAAAAGAAAATTATTTCAATAGGTCTTAAAGCTGCAGCTCAAAAAGGTGAATTGCCAAACAATGCTGATCCATCACAATTTTCTAGTCTTCTTGATAGAAGAATTGATATGGTATCTTCTGATCAAATTGAAAAGATGATGAATGTCTATAATTTAGTTGTTGCAAAAAGGATGAATTAGCGTGAAAGAGACCCTTTTTAATGTAAACATGCATTGCTCAGCATGCAAAGGAAATATAGAAAATAGATTAAAAAAGACAAAAGGTATTAAAGACGCAAATGCTAATTTAGTTAGCTCTGTCGTATCTGTCGTTTATGATGAAAATATTATAAATTCGACAAAAATAGTTGAGATCTGCAGAGATATTGGATATAAATGCGAACCAATTGAAGATGAAATTGAGCTGTTAAAAGACGAAAAATCATCTAAAAAAGAAGTAATAAAATTAATTATTGGTGTATTGATTTTATTGCCATTAATGTTTTTTACAATGAGTGATATGTATCCTCAACTAATACCAAATGTTTTAAAGGAACCAATTTATTTACTTCCGATTTTTGAATTGATTTTAAGCGTATCTATCATTGTGATTTTCTTTTCATATTATAAAAGTGGTTTTTTAAGTTTGATTAAAGGTTCTCCAAACATGGACAGCCTTGTTTTTCTTGGCTCATTATTTTCTTTAGTTTATAGTGTTTATTTCATTATTAGATTAATAATTTCACCTGATTCATTCTATATTTATGAAGCAGTTGAAGGAAAAATAATGTTCCATACTTATCTAGAAAGTGCTTCGATGATTCTTGTTTTTGTGTCATTAGGAAAATTCATCGAAAATTTCTCAAAAAGAAAGGCAAAAAGTACAATTAGCGAGCTTTTAAAATTGAGACCAAATGAAGCAACACTTTGCAAAAATGGTAATCTTGAAAGAATTGAAACAAAATTTTTAAAACAAAATGATGTTATTTTAGTCAAACCAGGTGAAACTATTCCTCTTGATGGTGAGATTGAAAGTGGAGAAACTAGTGTTGACGAATCACTTTTAACTGGTGAATCTCTCCCTATATATAAAAAGGAAGGAGATAAAGTCATCGGTGGATCATTAAATAAAGATGGAACAATTAAAGTTATCATTACTGAGAGTAAAAAAGATAATCTTTTAAACAAAATAATTAAACTTGTCATGGAAGCAAGCAATATGGATTCAAAACTTACAAGAAAAGTCGATAGAGTGAGTAGAGTTTTTGTTCCTATTGTTATGGTTTTATCAGTTTTAACCTTTATTTTCTGGTTAATTTTTGATCTTTCTCGTGGTCAAATCTTCATGATGCATCATTTTTCATCCATATTTGATGAAGCTTTCTCATTTTCAATTAGTGTTCTTGTAATTTCTTGCCCTTGTGCTTTAGGCTTTGCAACACCTATTTCGCTTTTAGTTGGTTCTTCAATTTTCTCTAAAAAAGGAATTTTAGTTAATAAAAGTGAAGCAATTGAAGCTTTAAAAGACATCGATTATCTTGTTTTAGATAAAACAAATACCATCACAAATGGAACATTATCTGTTAGTGAATACAAGTTCTTTAATGAAGATAAAAAATATAAAAATAGAATATATACAATTGAAAAATTTGCTTCTCATCCGCTTAGTGAAGGTATTGTTGAAGTATTAAAAAATGAAGCTGAACTTGATAATGATTTTAAAATGATTAAAAACATTGCAGGAAAAGGCGTTAAAGGTAGTTATGAAGAAGAAATTTATATTGGAAATAGTAAATTACTTGAAGAATTTGGACCAAAATTTAGCGAAGAAAAGCAAGGATACTTTAAAGAAAAGTCAGAAAATGGCTCTTTATTAATATTTGCATTTACAAAAAATGAAATTATTGCCTATTTTGCTCTTGAAGACAAAATTAAAGAGAACGCAAAAGAATTTATTACCGAAATTAAAAAATTTATACCTCATGTGCTTCTTTTAACTGGTGATAACAAAATTATTGCTTCAAAAGTTGCTAGTAATGTTGGAATTGATGAAGTTATTAGTGAAGTATTGCCTGAAGATAAAGGAAAAATTGTTAATGATTTAATTAAAAACGGACATAAAGTCATGATGGTTGGTGATGGTGTTAATGATTCATTAGCTTTAACAAGTTCAACAGTTGGTGTTGGAATTGCAAAAGGAAGTGATGTAGCACTTGCAAGCAGTGATTTTATATTGATGAATAATGATTTAATGGATATTTTAACAATTTTTAAACTATCAAAACGCATAAGAAATAATATTAATTTCAATTTGATCTGGGCGTTTGGCTATAATATTATATTTATTCCAATTGCTGCTGGCGTTTTTAGCTTTGCTCATATAATGTTGTCGCCAATGTATGCTTCAATGCTTATGGCATTAAGCAGTGTAACTGTTTCATTAAATTCACTAACACTATTTTTATTCAAAGATAATTATAATTAATAGATATTTAAATTATTCTTCTTTATAATAATTGAATATGGATAAAAGTGAAGGTATTAAAGTAATTTTAGTTAACAAAAAAGCATCTTTTAATTATTTTTTGAGTGATCACTTAGAAGCTGGTCTTGTTCTTTCTGGTACAGAAATTAAATCTATAAAAGCTCATAATGTCTCGCTAAATGATGCTTATGTTATTTTTAAAAATGGCGAAGCTTTTATTTTAAACATGAACATCAAAGAATATGAAAAAGGCACAATTTTTAATCACGATCCATTACGTACAAGAAAGTTATTAATGAATAAAAGAGAAATCTTAAAGTACGAACAAAAATGCATTAAAGATGGTTACACCGTTGTTCCAACTAAGTTATATCTTAAAAAAGGAATGGCAAAAATTGAAATTGCCCTTGCTAAAGGTAAAAAATTATACGATAAACGTGAAGCAATCAAAGAAAGAGATGATAAAAGAAACATCGATAAAGCAATAAAAAGGAATTAACCATGAAAAAAATGACTTTACTACATAAAATAAGTTATAGTTCCTTATTTATTGCACTTGGAGTTATTCTATCTCGCTTTGTTTCAGTTCCTGCTTTATTTGGCTTACCGTTTTTAAAAATCAGTTTTGCTCCAAGCATTGTTATGTTTTCATCTATTTATTTAGGTCCATTTTTTGGCTTAATCGTTGGCTCTTTAGTGGATATTATTGGTGCTTTACTTTTTCCAACTGGCGCATTTAATCCTTTATATACAATTCCTGCGGCCTTGACTGGTTTGATGCCAGGACTTGTTTATATTTTTATTAGAAAAATAAAACTTGAAGATAAATTTCCTTTTGTTTCGCTGATTTCTATATCAGCTTTTGATATCTTTATTATATTTTTCATGATTTTTAATAATTCAATTAAAAGCGAAAGTGGGAAAAAAGAATACATACTTGAACCTTGGATGAAAATAGGAATAATAGTTCTTGCTCTTGTTCTTTCAATTTTATTTTTTGTTTTAGTTTATTTGCTTAAGAAAAAATACAAAAACAGAAAAATTAACAATTATTACAATATTTACATTGTTGCAAGCAGTGTTTTTATTACATATTTTATTTTTAAAATTCCAATTGGAAGCATGATCCAAGCAATTCTTTTAGATTGGGACTTTTTGATCATTTTGCTAAGCCGTATGTTAACTGGATTTATTACAAGTTTTGTGCATATTTTTCTAATCAGTGTTGCGTTAAATGTATCACTTTCTGTTGGAATTAAAGGTGCACTAATTAATGGAGATGAAGCTTAATGGAAGAAAATAAATTAAATGAAGAACTAGAAAAAGCTGAAGAAGAGCTTAACGAAATTGAAAAAAATGACAAACATAAAGGCCTTATAATTTTTATGATTGTCATTTCAGTTTTAATCTTAATTTGCTTTATAACTTTATTAGTTCTTAATCAAAATACCTAGGTTTTAGAAGGTTTTTGTCAATTTTGTACACTTTAAGAGCATTTTCAAAATACACTTTTGAGAGCTCTTTTTTTGTTAGTTTGATCTTATTATTATAATAATCTAAATAGATTTGATTGTTTAAAGTATCAAGTCCATCAATTGGATTATCAGTTCCAAACATCACTCGATCAAGAAGTCCTTCTCTTTTTAAATCAGTTAAAATATCCATGTTGACCCAGGCAGTATCACAATAAACATTGTTGCATTCTTTTAATAAAGTGACACAATTCTTGTTGTTAGTTAATAGCTCCATATGTGCAGCAACAAAAATTACATCATTAAATTTCATAGCAACTCTTTTTAAATACTTTAAACTTGAATATTTATCTTTTGCTGTATGAACAAGAATTGGAAGATTATATTTTCTTGCAATCAAAATATAAGGTTCAAATCTTTTATCTGTAACTCTCATTCTTGAACAATAAGGGTGAAATTTTATTCCATGAATCAAATTCAGATGTTTTTTAATAAAACTTTCAATCTCTTGAACGTTGTTTTCTGTGTGTGGTCTAACCCAAACAAGCATACCATAATGTTCATTTTCTTTAACAAATTTGAGCATTTTTTTAGATCCTTCAAGAGAAGGAACTAGTTTGCCTCTTTTTTGTCCTTCTTCTTTGAATTCACTTCCATCAAAACTAATTAGAGCATATGAAAGATTATATTTTGTAAAACTATTTAACAAATTGTATTTACACTCAGTAAGTGTGTTCCAATATCCATAATGTTGATGGGTATCAATTAAGTATTTTATTTTCATGATTTTATTATACACTCTTTTTGAAACGGTTGTTAAAAAATGATTTTTGGGACAATATCTTTCGGTTGAACTGTCTAATAATATTTACTCAATTTCTCAAAAACCCTGCAGAACTCAACTATTTTTGTAAAAAACTCATTATTTTATATTTCTAAAATATGGATTATAATAATATTGGTATGAATAAAAGAATTAGATTAGCTATAGTGTTTTCGGTAGGCGCCATTATTGTTGGATGCGGTTTTTTGACATTCTTTTCAATAAAAAATAATAGCAACAAAACAAGGACAATTAAAAACAATGTTGATGTTACAATGACATCAGTCCATTTAGAAAATGGTGAGATTAACCCTGATGTATTTTATACAGATTCAAATAATGGTGGAACAATTGAAATTAGCAATGATTATTTTTCATTAGATTTAGAAAAAATTGAAACACAAAATTATTCTTATGAGATTAAAGAAATTTATATGGTATATTCCTTTGCTCCATCTGAAAGTTATAAAAGTTTTGATTTTATTTTCATGGGCGAAGAAAAGAATTATTCTCTTGCAAAAGTAGATGCAACAGCTGGAGTTGGTTCATATAGATTAGACTTCAACAAGTTTATAGAATTTAAAACTGTTAAATTTTGTGTTGGTTTAAAAGATGTTGAGGATGATTCGATTATTTCAACATCTTCTGAGATGAAAAATATTAGATTTTTAGTGTTTGGAGAGTACAATTATGCGTGAAATTTTAGAAAGATTTAAAAAATATATTGCTATTGAGACAATGAGCGATCCTAATGCGGATGTTTATCCTTCAACAGAAAGCCAAAGAGAATTTGGTTCTTTTCTTGTAAAAGATCTTTTAGAAATTGGAATCGAAGATGCAATGCAAGATGAAAATGGCGTCGTTTATGCTCATATTGATAACAAAAAAGAAAAAACTATCGGACTTATTGCTCATATGGATACAGCACCAACCATTCAAGGCGGTTTAAAAAATCCAAAACTTATTAATAAATATGATGGTTCAGTTATTAAATTGAATGAAAAATATTCGATGTCAAAAGAAGATTTTCCAAGTCTTGAAACTGTAATTGGTGAAGATATTTTAGTCACTGATGGTGAACATTTAATGGGTGGAGATGATAAAGCTGGGATTGCAATTATTGTTGAATTTGCTAAATATTTTATCTCTCACAAAGAAGAATTTAATTATAATCTAGCAATTTCTTTTACCTGCGATGAAGAAATTGGACGTGGTGCATCAAAGTTTAATGTTGAAAGAATGAATGCAGATGTAGCTTACACACTTGATGGCGAATCAATTTATGAAGCAAATTTTGAAAATTTCAATGCTGCTAGTGCAGAAGTTGAGATTGATGGAATTGGTGTTCACCCAGGAATGGCATATGGTGTAATGATTAATGCTCTTCTTGTTGCAATGGAATTCCATTTAATGCTTCCAAAAGATATGATTCCATCAAAAACTAAAGATCATGAAGGCTTTATTCATCTTGAAGAATTTAAAGGTGATGTTGAAAAAGCAAAATTATCATATATTTTGCGCGATCACGACACTGAATTACTTAAAGAAAAGAAGCAAATGTTAATAAAAGCAAAAGAAGAAATTGAAAAAAGATATCCAAAAGTAAAAATTGAATTAAATATAAAAGATGAATATAGAAATATGCATGATTATTTTATTAATGACATGGAAGCTATAAATTTAATTAACAAAGCATATATTTCTTCTTTAACAAAATTAAAATATGAGCCAATCAGAGGAGGAACTGATGGTGCAACTATTACTTATATGGGTTTACCATGTCCAAATTTAGGTACAGGTGATTTCAACCCTCACGGTAGATTTGAGTTTGTAAGCATCACTCAAATGGAAAAAATGGTTGATATTTTAAAAGATTTATTCCATTAATCTTCAATTTTTGAGTTTAAATATAAATAGTTAATTATTGATTTTCTTGTAATAATGCCAATAAATTTCTCTTTGTCATCGATTACTGGCACAAAATTTTGATTTACTGCATTTAAAATTAAATCGCTCATATTTGTGTCGATTTTTATTGGTAAATAGTCTTTATTTCTTATAACTTTTAATATTGAAACAGTATTTAGGTCTTTAATTTGGATTTCTTGGTTATTTTTTAAATAAAATAATAAATCACCTTCTGAAATTGTGCCTACATATTCTCCATTTTCACCTAAAAGCGGAATTGTTGTAAAACGATAATGGTCCATCACTTCAAGTACTTGTCTAACGGTCATCTCAGTAGTGACGAACTTAATTTGGCTCTTTGGAGTTAGAAAAAATAAAATATTCATATATTTATTATAATGCGACAAAACAATATTTGTAGTAAAATAAGCAAGAAAAAAAGGAGACTGCAATGGATATTATTAATTGGGATGAATATTTTATGGGTATTGCGCTATTAAGCGCTAAACGTAGCAAAGATCCATCAAGTCAAGTTGGAGCTTGCATTGTTGACGAAGATAAAAAAGTTGTTTCAATTGGCTATAATGGAATGCCAAGATGTGTTGATGAATCTCAATTAACATGGAATAAAGGTGAAGGCCTTGATTCAAAGTATTTATATGTTTGTCACGCTGAATTTAATGCAATTTTGAATATTAGAAACGGAAGTTCTTTAAAAAATTGCACAGTATATGTTACATTATTTCCTTGCAATGAATGCGCTAAAGCAATCATTCAAACAGGAATTAAAAAAGTTATTTATCTAAGTGATAAATACAAAGACCAAACTTCAACGATTGCTAGTAAAAAATTATTAGATTTAGCAGGAGTTAAGTACGAAAAATACGAAGGAAGAGTTATAGATATTAACGTTAATTAAATGGAAAAAGCAATTGAAGTAAAAAATTTAAGTTTTAGTTACGAAAAAGATGTTCCGGTGTTAAAGAACATCTCTTTTTCAGTTAACAAAGGCGAATACGTTACTCTAATTGGTCATAATGGAAGTGGAAAATCAACTTTAAGCAAACTCCTTTGTTATTTACTTGAAGCAAATTCTGGAACAATCACTGTTTTTGGAAAAGTTTTAAACGATGAAAATATCAAAGACATAAGAAAATCAATTGGAATTGTTTTTCAAAATCCAGATAATCAATTTATTGGCTCAACTGTTGAAAGCGATATTGCTTTTGGACTTGAAAATCGCAATTTTTCTCGTGAAGAAATGAGAGATTTGATAAATAAATATTCTTCTCTTGTTGGAATGAATGATTTTTTAAGAAGAGCACCAGATGAATTAAGTGGTGGTCAAAAGCAAAGAGTTGCTATTGCAGGAATCCTTGCTCTAGGTTTAAAAATTATTATTTTTGATGAAGCAACATCCATGCTCGATCCAGAAGGTGTTGAAGATATTAAAAAATTGATTTTTGAAATGAAAAAAGAAGACAAAGATTTAACTTTTATTTCGATAACTCACGATATTGAAGAAGCTTATTTATCAGATCGAGTAATTATTTTAAATAAAGGAGAAATTTTTAAGGAAGGCAACCCATTTGAAGTTTTTAAAGATGAAAATAGCATAAAAGAAATTGGTTTAGACATACCATTCGTTTTAAAAGTCATTAATTCTTTAAAAGAAAAAGGTGTGATTATCAATGAGAATGTTAGAACTTTTGAGGAGTTAGCAAAAATAATATGTCAATAAAAGTTAATAACGTCTCATATTTATATAATAAGAAAGAAAATCTCGACAAAGCAGCATTAAAAGAGATTTCTTTAACAATCAAAGATAAAGATTTTGTCACAATTGTTGGTAAAACTGGCAGTGGAAAATCAACTCTTGTCCAAACTTTTAATGCGCTAATTTTACCAACTTTTGGTTACAATGAAATTGAAGAGTTTTACATTACTGAAGATAAAAAACTCAAAAAAGAATTATTAAAAAATAAAGATAAAACTATAAGAAAAGAAAATAAAAGATATTCTAAATTAAAAAAGAAAGTTGGAATGGTTTTTCAATTTCCAGAATATCAACTTTTTAGCGAAACTGTCCTAAAAGATGTAATGTTTGGACCTAAAAATTTTGGTTTTAGCGAAGAAGAAGCTAAAGAAAGAGCAATTAAAGCACTTCATGATGTTGGAATTCCTGAATCATATTTTGATAAATCTCCATTTGAGCTTTCAGGTGGAGAAAAAAGGCGAGTTGCAATTGCAGGAATTATTGCAAGCGAACCTGACATTTTAATTCTTGATGAACCAACAGCTGGGCTAGATCCAAAAGGCAAAAAGGAAATTTTAGAACTTATTGCAGCATATCATAAAACTGGAAAAACTGTCATTGTTGTAACCCATGATATGGATATTGTTTTGGAATATTCTGAAAAAGTTATTGTCTTAAACAATGGTAAACTCATTGATATTTTATCCCCTGATGAACTATTTAAAAAAGAGAATTTAGAAGAATTATCTTTAGAGATGCCAAACTTGATAAAATTTAAAAATCAACTAAAATATTGGGGTTTTGCAGGGTTTTTGGAAAATATTAACGATTTTGATAGCTTAATTGAGGCGATTGTGAAAGTAAAAGGAGAACAAAAATGAGATCGATTTTTGGTAAATTAACTCCTTATAATTCAATTATCCATCGCCTAGATCCACGCTTAAAATTCTTTGGTTTAATTGCGTTAATGGTTCTGTGCTTTTTGCCATATGGAAATTATGCAAATCGTTTTATAATTCTTGGAGTTTTAACTATTTTTATTTTTATCATTATGGCAATTGCAAAAATTTCATTTCTTGATTTCTTAAAGAGTATGAAAAGTTTGCTAGTGATGATGGTGTTTTTAATGATTATTTTTGTCTTTTTAGGACAAAATGTTGATCCAAGTTCTCTACATCCTTTCATTGTTTTTCCAAATGGTTACACAATTTACTATGAAGGGATTTTTCAAACTTTACATGTTTTTATCCGTTTGTTGCTAATGATTTCATTAACAATGATTTTAACTTCAACTACTGAAACAATGGACATTACTTATGCACTCGATTGGTATTTGACACCATTAAAAATATTCCATTTTCCAACTCAAATTGTCACAATGATTCTCTCTTTAGCACTCAGATTTATTCCAACTTTACTTGATGAATCAGAAAAAATTATGAAAGCTCAAAGAAGTAGAGGAGTAGATTTTAATCGAGGTTTTCTTGTTTCAAAAGTTAAAAGTATAACTACTTTAATTATTCCTCTTTTAGTTAGTTGTTTTTCAAGAAGTAGTGATTTATCTTTAGCAATGGAAGCTAGAGGTTATGACCCTTACGACAAGAGAACTTATTATAAAAAATTGAATTTTCATAAAATTGATTTATTTGCTCTTATCATTATTATAATAATGCTATTTATTTTCATT
>JAQXNS010000061.1 GCA_029098125.1 bacterium | reverse complement strand
AAAAAAGAACAACTTTTAACATATTTGAAACGTTTTGATATTTTATTAATCGATGATATTCAAATGTTGAAAGATAAAAAGAAAACTCAAGAGTTTTTCTTTAATATTTATGAAGATTTCAGACAAAATAAAAAACAAATTTGCGTTACAAGCGATAAATTGCCAGGTGATTTGGATGGTATTGATCATAGAATTATCACTCGTTTTACAAGTGGGTTAAGCGTTCCGATTTATAAACCAGATACTGAAACTTGCAAAGCAATTTTGCTCAAAAAGATTGAAAATAGTGGTTATTCTTTATCGACTTATGATGAAGATGTCATTAATTTTATGTCTGAAAAATTTAAAGATTCAATTCGTAGCCTCGAAGGTGCTTTGATTAGACTTAATTTCTACGCTTCGATTAATTCAATCGACCATATAAACATCGATTTATGTGTCGAGGCTTTACAAAGTATGGTTGATTGCAGTGATGCAAAAAAGAGTGTTTCAGAACAAAAGATTTTATCTACTGTTTCTCAATATTATAACGTAAGCGTAAACCAACTAACTGGAAAAATTAAAGTCGCTAACATAGTTAACGCTCGTCACATTGCAATTTATTTAATTAAAACATTGCTCGACTTACCATTCAAAAAAATCGGAAGACTTTTCTCAAACCGAGACCACTCAACGATTATGCATAGTGTGGAAAAGGTTGAAAAAATGTTGAAAGATGACGAAGCAACTCAAATCGCTATTGACCAATTAAAAAAGCGAATTACATCGTAACTTTCGTTCATTTCATCAAAGTGGTTTTCCACAATTCCACACAATCCACACACTTTATTATTATTGAATAAATAAGAGGTAAATAAATTATGAGATTTACAATCAACACACAAGAATTCCTAAAAACATTAAATAACGTTTCACGTGCATCATCTTCATCATCAACTATGGCATACTATCAATATCTAAAATTAACTGTTGTTGATAATGGTGTTCTCCTTTTAGCAAGTAACGGCCAATTCACAATTGAAAGTTTAATTCCAAATATTCAAAAAGATAAACAGATTGTTTTTGATAAAGATTTTGGTTCAACTTTGGTAAATTCAAAACTTATCAACGCAATTGTTGCAAAACTTCCAAGTGATACTTTTACTTTTGAAATTATCGAAAACGGTTTAGCAAAAATTGAAGCAAATAATATTGTTTATAATTTAAACGTTGTAGATTCATCTGAATATCCACAAATTGATCTTTCTGCAATCGGAATTAAATTAATTTTATCTTCAAAAGATATCAATGACGCGATTAGCCAAGTTAGTTTTGCTGCTTCTCAAAAAAATACAAGACCTCAACTCATGGCTGTAAACACTGAATCAACATCATCAAGTATTATTTTTACAGCTACTGATGGTGCTCGTCTTGCTAGAAAAGAAATTGCTATAGATACAAATGGTGTTTTTAGCGTAAATATTCCATCAAAAACATTCATTGAAATTGCTAGAACTTTAGATGATACAAAAGAAGTTGAAGTTTATGTTTCTGATAAAAAAGTATTATTCAAAACAGACTTTACAACAATCTCTACATCTTTAATCGAAGGCGATTACCCAAATGTTAAAAATATCATTCCAAAAAACTTCTATTATTATCTAGAAGTTAACGCTGAAGAATTTTTAAACGCATTATCTCGTGTTTCACTTTTATCAATCGAAAGAGAAAATGTTGTTAAAATGACAATGGAAGAAGGTAGAGCAATTATTTCTTCAAAATCTCAACAGGTTGGTAGCTCACAAGAATTTTTGAATTTATTTAGATACACAGGTGAAAGACTTGAAATTTCGTTTAATGGTGATTATGTAGCAAGCGCTGTTCGTGCCTTAAATTCAAATGATGTTCTTATTAGTTTTTTAGGCGAAATGAAACCATTTACAATTACTGATAAAAATAACTCAAATGTAATACAACTCATTACACCAGTTAGAACCTATTAAATTTTAACGAGATTAAAAAACTCATATACCTATACAAGGTTTTAAAAATTAGTAGAATATTAGCTTCCTTTAATATATAATATTAAAGGAGCTTTTTTTATGGCAAAAATTACAAACGTCAACATTAAAACTGAATTTATTACACTTGGACAAATGCTTAAATTTGTTGATTTAGTTTCTTCTGGAAGCGAACAAAAACAGTTTATTCAAGACCATAAAATTGTTGTTGATGGTGTTGAGTTAAAAATGAGAGGTAAAAAACTTTACCCAGGAACACGCATAGAAATTGATGACTCCATGATCTTTGAAATTAAAAATGATAATTAAACATCTTGAATTAATCAATTTTAGAAATTATGAAAAACTTTCACTGAATTTTGATAAAGGGATTAATTTTATCGTTGGAGAAAACGCAAAAGGTAAAACTAATTTAGTTGAATCGATTTATTCTTTATCTCTAGCAAAATCATTTAGAACTTCAAATAGTAATGAACTTTTGATGATCAATAAAGATTTTGCTGAAGTAAAAGGTATATTTATCAATGAAAATTACAAAAAAATAATTGAAATTGCTTTTCTAAAAGATGGTAAAAAGATAAAAATTAACAACACTTTAGTTAAAAAAACGAGCGAATTAAATAATATTGTTAGTGCGTTATATTTCATTCCAAAAGATACTAATTTATTAAAAGATGTACCTAAAAACAGGCGTCAATTTCTAAATTCAAATATTTCAAAAATGAATGAAAATTACTTAAAAAATATCATTCAATATGAAAAATTGCTTAAAGAACGAAATGATGCGTTAAAAGCACTTCGATTAAATTTCACTCTTATTGAAATTATTACAAACAAATTAATTGAACTAAGTTATGAAATTTTTAAAGAAAGAGTCGAATTTATTAAAAAATTAAACCCTTTACTTAACGAAGTTTATAAAAATATCTCGCTTAGCGAAACTCAAAAAATATCGATTAGATACATTCCTTTTATTAAAGAGTTGAATAAAGCGGAATACGAAGCGCATGCAAAAGAACTTTACAAAAATTCTTTAGAAGAAGATATCAAAAAGAAAAGTACAAGTTTAGGAATTCAAAAAGAGGATTTCAAAATATATTTAGATGAAAAAGATGTTGGTGTGTTTGGCAGTCAAGGCGAGAATAGAATGATTACGTTATCTTTGAAAATCGCCCCTTATTACTTAATTTCTGAAGCAAAAGACAAACCAATTATCATTTTAGATGACATTTTGAGTGAATTAGATGAAAAACACGAAGAAAATCTGATTCATTATTTAGAAAATTTCGAGCAAGTTTTTATTACAAATACTCGAAAAAGTGATTATTTTACAAAAAAATACTACTTAGTAAGTGAAAATAAAGTATCGATAGAGGAGGAAAACTAATGGAAGAAAAAGAAAATGTTCAACTTGAAAATCCAGCTGAAAATATTATCGTTTCTGAAAACGAAGGTTTTGATAAGCAAGAAGAAGTTATCGATTCCAAAATTAGTGAAGAAATTATTCATGTTGAAAACGAAAAAGATTTAGAAAAAGCTGATGAACATTATAGTGGAGAAAATATTCAAGTTCTTGAAGGTCTTGAAGCTGTTAGAAAAAGACCTGGTATGTACATTGGTTCAACCTCATCAACAGGTTTACATCATTTAATATGGGAAATTGTTGACAATGCAATCGATGAAGCTTTAGCAGGATATTGTGATACGATTACAGTCACAATTAATGAAGGTGATACAATCACTGTTACTGATAATGGTAGAGGAATTCCAGTTGATTCAGTTGGAAAAACTGGATTAAGTGGTGTTGAAACTGTTTATACAATCCTTCATGCTGGCGGAAAATTCGGCCAAGGTGGTGGCTATAAAGTTTCTGGCGGTTTACACGGCGTTGGTGCTAGCGTTGTTAATGCTTTATCTAGTTGGGTTGAAGTCACTGTCAATAAAGATGGTGGTAAATATTTTTTAAGATTTGAAAATGGTGGTCATCCAGTTGGACACCTTGAAAGAATTGGCGACACAGATGAACATGGAACAATTGTCACTTTCAAACCAGATCCTACAATTTTTAAAGAAACAACAGTTTTTAATTACGAAATTATAAAAAATAGATTAAGACAAATGGCTTTCCTTAACAAAGGAGTCACAATTTTATTAAAAGATGCACGTTGCGAACCATCACTAAATGAAAGATTCCATTTTGATGGTGGAATTAAAGAATATGTTAATTATGTAAATAGAAACGCAAACCCATTATTCCCTGAAGTTTTTTATTGCGAAGGTGCTCAAAAATTTAACGATAATGGTGTTGAAGAGCTAATTTATGTTGAAATTGCACTTCAATATACTACTGGTTTTACAAAAAATATTTATTCTTTCTGTAATAATGTTTCTACTGGAAACGGTGGTATGCATGAAGATGGATTCAATATTGCTTTAACAAGAGTTTTAAATAATTACGCTCGTGAAGCAAAAGTTTTAAAAGATAATGATAAAGATAGATTTTCTAGCGAAGATTGTTCTGAAGGCTTAACTGCAATTATTTCAATCAAACATCCAAATCCTCAATACGAAGGTCAAACTAAAGGAAAATTAGGAAATTTAGAAGTTAAAAAGATCGTTTCAAATATTTTTGGTGAACAACTTCAAAGATATTTACTCGAAAACAAACAAAAAGCATCAGCAATCATGGGAAAAGTAAGATTATCTTATGATGGAAGATTAGCTGCTAGAGCCGCAAAAGAGAACACAAGAAGAAAAAATGGTTTAGAAATTACAACTTTACCTGGAAAATTAGCTGATTGTAGTTCAAACAACCCTGAAGAATGCGAATTATTTATTGTTGAGGGTAATTCTGCTGGTGGTAGCGCAAAAATGGGTAGAGATCCAAAAACTCAAGCAATCATGCCTTTAAGAGGAAAAATCTTAAATGTTCAAAAAGCACAAGCACATAGAATTTTTGATAATGCTGAAATTGGCAACATGATCAATGCAATTGGCGCTGGTTTTGGTGAAGAATTTGATATTTCAAAAGCTAGATATCACAAAATTGTCATCATGACCGATGCTGATGTCGATGGTTCACACATTAGAATTTTACTTTTAACATTCTTCCATAGATTTATGAAACCACTAATTGATCATGGATATATTTATATTGCTCAACCACCTTTATACAAAGTTGAATATAAAGGGAAAGCATATTACGCATACAGTGATGAGCAACTTGGAGTTATTAGAAAAACATTAGACCTAAAACCTGGATATCCTTACCAAAGATATAAAGGCCTTGGTGAAATGGATCCTCAACAACTTGAAGAAACAACAATGGATCCAAAAGTTAGAAAAATGTTACGTGTTACAGTTGATGATGCAGTCGCTGCAGATCAAGTGTTTAATGATTTGATGGGCGAAGATGTCGAGCCTCGTTCAATCTTCATTGAAGAGAATGCTCGCTTCGTTAAAAATCTTGATATTTAACAAAAATATGGGGGTTCTGCATGGTTTTTGAAGAAAATAAGACAGATATTGTCTCTGATGAAGAAGAATTAAAAGAAGAAAATGCTGCTATTGAAAGCGGAATTGTTGCCTCATTAGTCGATACTGAAATCGTCTCTGAAGTACAAAATTCTTTCCTTGATTATGCAATGAGCGTCATTGTTGCACGTGCACTTCCAGATGTACGTGATGGTTTAAAACCAGTTCATAGACGTGTACTTTTTGGCATGATCGATGGTGGTTACACACCTGATAAACCATTTGTAAAATCAGCAAAAATCGTTGGTGATGTCATGGGTAAATATCACCCACATGGCGATTCAGCAATTTATATGACATTAGTTAGAATGGCACAAACATTCTCAATGCGTTACACACTTGTCAGTGGACATGGTAATTTTGGTTCGATGGACGGCGACGATCCAGCAGCTATGCGTTACACTGAAGCAAGAATGGCTAAATTAGCCCTTGAAATGACACGTGATATTAATTGCGACACTGTTGATTATGTTCCAAACTATGATGGTAGTTTAGAAGAACCATCAGTTTTACCATCTAGATTTCCAAATTTATTAGTTAATGGAAGTGATGGAATTGCAGTTGGTATGGCTACAAAAATGCCACCACACAATTTAGGCGAAGTAATTGATGGTATAAATATGGTTGTAAAAAACCCAGATTGTACCGTTGAAGAGTTAATGACAGCAATTAAAGCACCTGATTTTCCAACTGGAGGAATTATTTATGGCTTGAGTGGAATCAGAGATGCTTATGCAACTGGTAGAGGAACTTTCAGAATTAGAGCAAAAACTGAAATTGTTGAAGAAAGTAACGGAAAAGGCAAAATTATTATTTCTGAAATCCCTTACCAAGTTAATAAATCAAATTTAGTATCAAAAATTGGTGAATTAGCTAGAGAAAAAGTGATTGATGGCATCACATCAGTCAAAGATTTCTCAAAAACAGACGTCAGAATTGAAATCGAAACAAGAAAAGATGTTGTTCCACAAGTCGTTTTGAATCAATTATTCAAAAATACACAACTTGAAGTAAGTTATGGAATTATCAATCTTTGTATCGTTAATGGCGCACCAAAAGTTTTAACTTTAAAAGAATTAATTAATAATTATGTCAACTTCCAAGTACAAGTTATTAATAGAAGAACAAATTATTTAAAAGCAAAAGATGAAGCAAGAAAACACATCATCGATGCACTTATTATTGTTCACGACATTTTAGATGTAAAAACAAGCAATGATAAAGAAGCAAGAGACGAATTCTTAAATTTAGCAACTTCAAGTGCTAATTCTTCAGAATTTGCTGAAAGACTCATGGCTCGCTACAATTTCAGCGAAGCACAAGCTAAAGCCGTTGTTCAAATGACTTTAGGTAGATTAACAGGTCTTGAAACTCAAAAATTAAATGAAGAAAGAGCGGTTCTTATCAAAAATATTGAACATTATAACTGGATTTTAGAATCTAGAGAAAACATGATTTCAGTTGTTCTTGACGAATTAAATGAAATTAAACGTAAATATAATGATGAAAGAAGAACTCAAATTTCAAATACAATCACAAATTTAAACGATGAAGATTTAATTCCAGTTGAAGATTTGATTATTACTTTAACAAACAAAGGTTACATCAAGAGAATGTCAACTTCTGAGTTTAGAAGTCAAAGAAGAGGCGGCCAAGGCGTTAAAGGCATGAATATTTATAAAGATGATGAAATTCAAACAATTGTTCATGCAAATTCACACACTGACATCTTATTCTTTACAAATACAGGTCGTGTTTTTAGAAAAAGAGGACATGAAATTCCTGAATCAAGCAGAATTGGAAGAGGAATCCCTGTCATTAATTTACTAGAACTTGAAGAAAATGAAACAATTGTTTCATTAATTAGTGTTGATAGCTATGAAAATAAATTTTTAGTTTTTGCTACAAAACTTGGAAATGTTGTGCGTATTAAACTTGAAGAATTTATTAGAATTGCATCCGTTGGTAAAAAAGGAATTCGTTTCAGAGATGATGATGCATTACTTGGTGTTAAAGTTACCGATGGAAACGAAGAAATTTTAATTGCTAATAATAAAGGAAAACTTGCTAGATTTAATGAAAATCTTGTAAGACCAACAGGTAGAGGTGGTCAAGGTGTTAAAGGTATGACACTTGAAGGTGACGCTCACTTGATCGGGTTAGCAACTTCCGGAAGCGGAAAATTAGTCTTTGTTTTAAGTGAAAAAGGCCTTGGAAAAATGACTCCAGTTGATGAATACAGAATCACAAAC
>JAQXNS010000060.1 GCA_029098125.1 bacterium | reverse complement strand
AGAGAAGAATTCTATAAAGTTGGTCAAAAAGTAAAAATTCTTTGCTTTAGAGCAGATTATACAAATAAAGATGGAGAAACAATAAAGGAAGTTAAAGGTGTTATTTTAACCGATGATCCATACTGGTTAGCCAAAAAAGCTACTGTTGATGAAGTTTTAGAAGGCGATTTAGACGCAACAAAATTATATTTTACAGAAGCTTATGTAACTAGCATTGAAGATGTATTTTATGGACGTTTCTTTGCATCTCCAAACAACGATGGAACGGGTACAGATTTATATGTTTATGGTTCTGGTATCTATAACAACGATCCAACAGTTTTATCAAAAAATGATGACGGCACATGGATATATGATATTACAAAAGCAATTCCACCAACTGAAACAACTTTAACAGTTGGAGATAAAGTAACTTTAGTTGTTTATAGAGCAAATCGTGTTGGAACTAAAGAAGTAAGGGGTGTTATTTATAACATCGAATCTGGTGAACTTCAGCAACCAGAAGAAGAAGAGTTTGTTGATGCTCCTGAAAGATATTCCGAAGTTATTGAATACGATTTTACAGGTTTAGCTGCTGGCGGTGTATTAGATACTGCCGGAGTATTAGAAGCCTTTAATTCAGTTTCAAGTGAAGAAACAACTAAAATCATCGATTCAGTAAAAGGAGCTTTCTATATTTATAACGGTAATCAATCAGGCGGACCTGGTGCTTTAAATTGCATTAAAGTTGGAAGGTCTCACACTGAGGGTAGGATTGCATTTACAACATCAGTTGATATTGGAAAAATTGAATTTACCTATCATCCATGGTTAACTACAAAAGATACAAATATTGTTATCGGAAATAGAAAAATAACACATAAAGCAAATGAAGGATATTCCACCCCAATAGTTGATTCAATTGCTTTTGCATCAACAAATGAAGTTAAAATTTCGACAACTGCAACTAATTTAATAAACGAAGAAACAAGAGTTTGCATCTTAAAATTAAAATTATACGTTGTTGCTAAATAAATTATTAATATTTTTAGTTAATTTTTACCAATTTTTATTTTAATTTATAATGTTTTGACGAATTTATTTTGCTTTTTGCTTCTTTTGTTTTCGTACATATTTTTATCAATAATTTTTAAAAATGTAGAAACATCATAGTTTTCATCTTTTTTGAATTCAAAATATCCATATGAAAAATGAATCTTGTAGAAAGATTTATTATTTAAATTATTAAAATAGTCTTCTTGTTGCTTTAAATTATTTTCAAATTCTTCAATTGAATTAATGTCTTTGCTAGAAATTAAGATTACAAATTCATCTCCTGCAAAGCGAGAAATAAAAGTATTTTCTGGCACTGATTTTATAAGAATTTTAGTAGCATCTTGTAAAGCTATATCTCCGATTGTATGGCCATAATTGTCATTAATTGCTTTAAAATCATCTAAATCTAGCATAATTCCATAAATATTATCTCTTTTTTTCGAATGTAAAATGTTATTTAAATATGTAATTAGTCTTTGCTTATTAGCTAAAGCTGTTAATGAATCGGTGGTTGAAATAATCTCTAGAATATATGTGAAATAGTGTATTGTTAAAGTCAGAGTCATTGCAATCCAAATAAGTGAAAAGTTTTTTCTTTGCAATACAAAAATTAAGAAATATGAAAACAAAAGAGCAATAAATGGTGCAACAAAAATAGGGATGAAGGTTTGAAAACATCCTTTTTCAAGTTTTTCTTTATAAGCAACGCAAAAAATAATATCAAAAATCATAAGTCCAAATGACATTAAAGGAAGATAAAAATATAATGGACCATAAATTAAATCGCCTTCATTACTAACTGAGTATAAACATGGTACAAATAATGAAATTATTGATAAAACCATCATTATAAACGCTGGTAAAAGAAGTATAATTCTTTCATAAATTTTGAATTTTTTATCAATACAAGCAAATAAATAATATGTAACAGCAATAATTGGAAGTGGATAAACGATGTAATAAAAGCAAATAAATAAACTTTCAACAAATAAATTGTTGATAATTGAATTTTTGTATAAGAAAGTGAAAATGTATTGAAGTTCTTTGAACACAAAAACACCAATTAATGAGTAAATTAAGAGTTTTAATTCCTTT
>JAQXNS010000059.1 GCA_029098125.1 bacterium | reverse complement strand
ATTATCATGAGGATGAAATCACTGAAGTTGAAGGAACTCATTTATGTTCAAGATGTTTAAAAGCGATAGAAAAATAGAAATTAAACAACATATTCCATTTTTAATCTATTTTGTTTTAATTACGATTTTTTCGATTGCTTTTGATCAAATAAGCAAAATTATTGCTGAAAATAACTTACAAGTTGGTGTAGCAATCCCTTTTATTCCTGGGTTTATTGATTTTTTACTTACTTATAATCTTGGCGCAGCCTGGGGTATGGGAGATGGACAAATTTGGAGTAGAGTTTTACTTTGCATCACTTCATGGCTTGTTGCCTTATTCATCCCTTGCTATTTAGTCTATAGATTTGTAAAAAATCAAAAAATTACACCATTATTAGGTGTTTCAATTGCTTTAATTTTTGGTGGTGACATCGGAAATTTAATCGATCGAACATTCTTTTTCAATCGTGGAGTTATAGATTTTATTTCAATTCAATCTTGGTTCCCAGGATTTGGAATTTTTAACATTGCTGATAGCTGTTTAGTTGTTGGAATTTTTATTCTACTTTTATATTACATTCTTGAAGAATTCAAAAATGCAAAAGCTGAAAGAGAAAGAAATATTCAATTATTAAAAGAAAAAGAAAAAAGTAGCGAAGTAGTTTCTAGCGAAAAAAATAAAGATGAATAAAGAAATTTATAGAGTAACAGATAAAGAAAATACGTTAAGACTTGATAAAGTCTTAACGATTTTTAATAAGAAAAATTCACGTGTTTATTACTCAAATCTCATTAAAAATGGTGAAGTTTTAGTTAATGGAAACAAGGTTTCGCCATCTTATAAAGTTCGTGAAAATGATGAAATTTCAATAAATTATGTCGAAAAAGAAGCTGATATGGACTTAAAACCATTAGAACTTGCCCTAGATGTTGTTTATGAAGACAATGATGTTTTAGTAATTAATAAGCCTAAAGGTCTTGTTGTTCATCCAGGTGGTGGACATTATGATGACACGCTTGTTAATGCTCTAATTTATAATGAAAAAGAATTATCAAACATTAATGGATTAAATAGAGTTGGAATTGTTCATCGAATTGATAAAGACACAAGTGGCTTACTTTTAATTTGTAAAAATAATTTTGCTCATAAAGAAATCGCTTCTCAACTTGAAACTCATTCAATGCATCGAGAATATATTGCTCTTGTTGATGGAATTATTACGTCAGATAGCGGAAAAATTATTGGAAAAATAGGTAGATCCAAAGAAAATAGACTAAAAATGGCTATTGATAATATAAATGGGAAAGAAGCTATTACTCATTTTGAAGTTTTAAAAAGATATAAAAAATATACTTTAATCAAGTGTAGGCTTGAAACTGGAAGAACTCATCAGATTAGAGTTCATATGTCTTCAATCAATCATCCGCTTGTTGGAGATAAAATTTATGGTGGAAGTACTTCTTTATATAATGAAGGACAACTTTTACACGCATATAGTCTAACTTTTAGTCAACCAAGTACAAAAAAAGAGGTAAATGTTCAAATTGATTTACCTCAATATTTTATAGATGTATTAAATAAATTAGAAAACTAAGTCTTCTGGAACAACTTCGCGATAATTTTTGAAGTTAGTTTTGCAAACTTTATCAAGTGCTCGAGGACCAAATTTTATCATGAATTTTTTAGCTGCTTGAATTGTTTCTTTTCCAGCGCCAAGTGGGAAAACAAAGCCATTAAATTCTTTTGACATATCTTCTATTGCTTGGATGAAGAAGTAGCGAGCAATGCAACTTGCTAATGCAACACTTGGAAAATATGATTCACCTTTTTCTCTAAAGATAATTTCTTCAGTCTTTTCTGAAGCGTTTTTGATGTAATCGTAATAAAGTTCTTCAGAACAGAATTGATCAACATAAATATTTCTAACATATGGACATCTTTTATGTAAATTCGATAAAACATAATTATGTCCAAGAGCTTTAATCTTATTTAAGTTAAATCCTTTGTTAATAGCAGCATTATATTTTTCGTTTGTAAATGTTTTGCAAACAAAATGAACTTTTTTAAGTAAAATTGGCACGATTTGAAGAATTTTTGTATCACTTAATTTTTTAGAATCTGTAATTCCTAATTCATTAATTAGTTTCATTGTATCTTCATCAACATAAGCTGCGCAAACAACAACTGGTCCAAAAAAATCGCCTGTTCCACATTCATCGCTACCAATTTGTTGATAAACATCAATAAAATATGGACTAACTTTGTCTTGTTTTATCTTTTTTGGAAGTAATTGTGGTTGAAAAGCATATTTTGAAGCTAATTCTTGAGATTCAGGGCCTTGAATTGTAATTTTAAATGAACTACGTTTTGTGTTATCGTAAGCCGTAATAATTGTGTCATCTTTTTTTATGACATATAAAATATAGCCAACATTTCTTTCTATAATATAGTCATTATATTCGGCTTCGATTTCTTTTATTGTTTTAGGTAATACTTTTATTGTTATCACGTTTTCTATTTTAACATATTTCAAAAAAATTAGGTAAAAATTTTTAAGAAAAGTCCAATTTTTGGGAAAAATAGTACTTTTTTATCAAAAATTGGGGCACTTTTTCTATTTTTAAATATCTTTACCAAAATAAAAAATTATATATAAACTACAAAAATTGTAATTAGCAAATAAAGATATTTTTGATGGTTGATTTTTAAATAATGAAAATCACTGAAAATTTTCTGAAAACTCATAAAGTTAAACTTAAAGACATAAGAATAATTTAAAAAGTCATGATTTATGATAAAATAGTTAGCGAGAGAAACTAAATTATGAAAATTGAAGATATTCTAGAAATTAATAAGATTAAAGAAAATATATTGCTTTATGCAAAAACTCCTGTTGGTCAAGGCAAAATAATAAATTTAAAACCATCAAATGATTTTAAATTTATCCAAAAAGAATTAAATAAATTAAAAGAATTTAATTCGATTCTTGATAAAAATGGAGAAGTGCCTATTTATAGTGAAATCGACATGTATAAAGAGATTGAACATGCAAGAAAAGGCTTCTCTTTTGATGAAATTAAGTTAAATTTAGTTAAAACTGACATTCAAAATACAATTGATATCATTAAATATTCAATGAAACTTGATTTTGATCCTATTTATTTGAACGATTTGTTTTTAGGTCTTAAAGCAAATGAAATCTTATATAACAGAATTAATCAATCTATATCAAGCGATAACCAGGTTAAAGATAGTGCAAGTAGAGAGTTAGCACAAATTAGAAAAGATATTTATAATCTCAATAAATCAATTCATTCATCATTATCGTCATTAATTTCTAAATTTAAAGACATCACAAAAGGTGATAATTTTGTTATCCGTAATGGAAGATATGCAATTCCAATTTCAACATCTTATAAAGGGGACGTTGATGGTATTGTTCAAGATGTTTCAGATAGTGGTCAAACAACATTTATTGAACCAAAAGAAGTTTTAGAACAAGAAAATAGAATGACTGTTTTAAAAATTCGTGAAAAAGATGAAATTAGCAAAATTTTGCATGAATTAACAAATTTAGTATT
>JAQXNS010000058.1 GCA_029098125.1 bacterium | reverse complement strand
CAATTGGTTTTGGTTTAATTTTTTCTAAGGGCATTTTTTCGTCTGAAACAATTTCAGGAACAGCATTAGCAAGCTTGTCAGTTTTAATTTTTATTTTTCCCCACTTAATTGTTGATTATATCCCAATTTTTGCAGCTGTATTTCTAATTATTCTTTCTTTAATTATCTTAATCGACTTAATTTCTATATATATTAAAAAGGAAAAGGGGTTTTGGATTAAATTTCTTTATATTTTTGGTTTTATTGTCTTAATTGGACAAGGAATTACAATTTTACTTTTAAATTTTTCATCTAATGAGGAAAATCAATCACTTATAAAAATGATTTTAATCATACTAATTGGAATTTTACTAATTATTGTTGGTAGTTTTTTAATTTTTTATTACGCCATGAACCCAAAATTTAAAGTCACTTCCAAAGAATTTGTAACTGATGATGGGAAAAAAGTAACTATTTCTACAAGCGAGACTACTGTAAAAATTAAAAGAAAGAAAAATAATAGAAAAGAAAAAGAAATCAGCAACAATGAAGATTCTACTTCACTTGCAGTTGCTGACGATACTAATAAACAGAGTTAATTAATTTTCCATCAAGGAATGAATATAAGTTTGTAAAAACTATAGAAGCTCTTTTTAGCATTGCTTCTTTTGTAAAATATCCAATATGTGGTGTCAAAATTGTGTTTTTATACTTAAATAATTCATCTTCTTGAAGAGGTGGCTCCGTATCAAATACATCTAAACAAGCGTATGAAATATTTTCAGTCTCAAGTTCATATAAAAGATCTTTCTTATTTATAATAGGCCCACGAGCTGTATTAATAATAATTGGTTTAAGTGTAGATTCATCAAATAATGCTCTATTGATTAAATCTTTTGTTTCAGAATTTAGTGGAGCATTTAAAACTATAACTTTGCAATATCTAAAAATTTCTTCAATTGTGCCTAATAAAACTCCATTTTCAGCTAGATCTTGAGCAGATTTTCTATTCAATGCGTAAATATTGCAGTTAAAAGGCTTTAATAATTCAATTAATCTTCTACCAATTTTACCAGTACCGATAATTCCAACATTTTTTCCTAACAATTCTTCACCAATCAATTCACCTTTATCTTGATGATTTCTTGTTAATTCATCCAAAATGTTAATTTTTCTAAGCGCATTTAAAATAAGAGTTAGTTCAAGTTCAGCTACCGATTCAGTAGAATATCCGCTAGCATTTGATACTTTAATATCATGTTTTTTGCAATAATCGATATCAATATGATCAAATCCAGTAAACGCAACATCGATATACTTCAAATTTGGTGCGTACGATAGTAATTCAGCATCTAATCGTGTGTTATCAGTGATTAAAATATCAGCATCTTTAATTCTGCTTTTTATTTCTTCACGATCCTTACATTTAGTTTCAAAATAGAAAAAACTATGACCCATTGATTCAAGGTCAGTTTTTATTCCTGGGTATAATCTTGGATTAATAGCAATTGGATTTAATAATACAATTTTCATTATCTACTAACACCAGTGAGTTCTAAAAAATGTGGTAATGAATCACACCAATCACAGAATTTATGCCATTCAGATAATTTGTGATATCTTCTTTGTTGATACATTGTTTTTAATTGTTGATAATTAGTGACCATTGTTGCTCCAAGGCAAAAACCAGATGGAGTTGATGCAACTAATTCTCTCCATTTTGCAACTTTTTTCTCTTTATCCTCATCACTAATTGAATTGTATTCATCTTTAATTCTATTTAAAATTGCTAAAATTTCTTTATTTGTTTCAGAAACACATTGATTTGCAATATCAAATTTAAGTAAGCAATGCATTGTTGATTGACTAGAAACAAAATCAAACCAATGATATCTTTGCGCTTGTTTCCACCAATAAAGTGGTGCAGTAATGTCAAATTCAACTACAATACCTTTTAAATAGTTGTCGTGACCTTCTCCACTTCTGCAACTTCCTAGTTTTTTTGATCTATTTAAATCTTTTTCAGTTACAGGTTCTCTATCAAAAGCAGTTCTCATTGGGTTACCACTTGCTTTTAAAGCATAATCAACACCATATACTTCAGTTTTTCCAATATTGAAATCCATAAATTTACTCCATTTGTGCGTCTATAAAGTTTTTAAGTAAGCCAAGTCTAGTTAATAGTCCAACTCCACCTGGCACAGGGCTTTTAAAATAACATTGAACGTCATTTTCGCAATCACCAACTAAATGTCCATCAATTCTTGAGATTCCAACATCAAGAATTACAGCATTTTCTTTAAATTTGTAAGTTTTATCTAAGAAATTTGCTTTACCAATTGCAATAACAACTAAATCTGCATTTTCTAAATAATGTCTTAAATCTGAATTAGTTGTTTTTGAGTGTGTAATTGTGACATTCATGTTCAAATCTAAAAGAATTTTTGCCATTGGTCGACCAACGATTTCGCTTCTACCAATAACGACTGCGTTTTTGCCAGTGAATGAAAAATCATTATCATTTAAATAATCAATCATTCCTCTAGGTGTTGCAGGTAAAAATTTAGTTAATTTATGAAAACCATCAATATCTAGTCTTGGATCAATCGCATTTTGTACTCTTTCAACATCCCAACCATCAAAGAGTGGTAATTGAACAATAATGCCACCTACTGTTTCATCAATATTCAATTTCTTGATTAAATTTACAAGATAGTCAATATCATGAGCAGATTCATCGAGTCTTATTACTTCATGTGCAATCCCAACTTCATCGCAATCTTTACATTTGCCTTTAACATAAGCGTTTGTCGCGCCGTCGCTAACACTTTGAATAATGACTAATTTTTTATTGATTTGATATTTTTCGACTGTTTTTTTAATTAAATTCTTTTGCTCGAGCACGTATTCTTTAATTATTTTCATATTATTCATTAGAAATAATATCCTTTAATGATGCTAAATTTTGAATACTACTTGGGACAATAATTTTTGTTGCTTTTCCATCAGCTAATTTTTCTAACGTTTTTAAACTCTCAAGTTGAATAACTTGTTTAGATGGTAAAGCTTCATTAATTAATTTAATTGATTCGGCTTCTGCTTTCTTTAACTTTAATAATGATTCAGCATCACCTTCAGCTCTTTTGATTTTTGAAACCTTTTCAGCTTCTGCTTTTAAAATAGCACTTTCTTTTTCACCTTCAGCGATAAGAATTTGAGATTGTTTTTGACCTTCAGCAAGTAAAACTTTTTCTCTCTTTTCTCTTTCAGCACGCATTTGTCTTTCCATAGCCTCACGGATATCTTGTGGTGGAAGAATATTTTTAACTTCAACACGAGTAACTTTAATTCCCCATGGATCTGTGGCTTCGTCTAAGATATTTTTCATTTTTCCATTAATTGTATCTCTACTAGTTAATGTTGTATCTAAATCCAAGTCACCAATAATGTTTCTTAATGTTGTTGCAGTTAATTTTTCAAGTGCTTGTTGTGGATCAGTAACACCGTAAGTATACAAGTTTGCGTTAGTTACATAGTAAAAAACAACTGTGTCAATTTGCATTGTAACATTATCTTTTGTAATAACAGCTTGTGGAGGAAAATCTCCAATTTGTTCTTTCATAGAAACTTTGTTTGCAATTCTTTCAAAGAAAGGAATGAGCCAATGAAAGCCAACTTTCCAAGTTTGGATATATTTTCCTAATCTTTCAATAACAAATTCATCAGTTTCTTTTACAATTTTGATGTGTGAAATAACTATAACAATGATAATAAAAGCAAGCACACCAAAAACAACACCAAGAATGATGCCAGTTGAATTTAAAATAACAGGATTAATCATTGCTTTTTACCTCCTTAACAATAAGTTTATTCCCTTTGATAGATATGATTTGAACAAGTTTACCTTTTTCGATAATTGATCCATCTTCAGTTTCACAATCCCAAATTACGCCATTGATTTTGAGTTCGCCAACACTAAATTTATCGATTTGCTTCAAAAGTATATGTTCAGTGTTAATTAATAAATCTAAATTTGACTTACTTTGATTACTATTCATGAATTTTTTAACAAATGGACGAGTTGCAATTAACAAAATCAAGGATATTCCTGTGAAAATAATAATTTCACCCCAAAATGGCAATCCAGGAATAAAAGAAAAAATCAACGAAAAAAGTGCTGCGATTGCAAACCATATTGAGACTAAATCAAAAGTTACGGCTTCAACAATTAATGCAGCAACAAGTATGACAAGCCATACTATCCACATATAAGGTTCCATAAGCAACCTCCTTATTATTTTTATAAAATTTTAGAAAAAACGAAGTTATAACAATTCAGAAATTGTATTAATTACACGAAGAGCAGTTTCAGTTGTGTCTTCTGTAGAAGCAGCTTGTGTTAATGAAGTAGAAAGTAAAGCAAAAAATAGGAAAACAATTCCAAATCCTAATGTGAGATAAGAGATGATTAATTCACTACCTCTTTCTTTGGTCTTGACGAAAACATTTAAACCGCCACCAGTAATAGCACCAGAAGCACCTTCACTCTTACCACCTTGTAATAAGCCTAAAACTATAATAATAAAAGCAATAACCCAGAAAACATAATCATACCATTGCATAACTTCTTCCTCCGTATTCAATGAAATATAATAAAATAAATTTTATTTTATTTCAACAACTGAACAATTTCTTATTAATATTATACTCGCAAAGACTATAAAAGCATAGAAAAATCTAGAGAAATTTTGCTGTAATTTTATAAAAGTTTTTCAAAAATAGTTGAGTTTTGGAGGGTTTTTTAACTTTCTGCCTTTAATTCGAACAAAATATCTCTAAGTCTAATTGCCTCTTCGAAGTCAAATTCTTTTGCTGCTTTATGCATTGCTTTTTCGACTTCTTTAATTTTTGCTTGAAGCTCTTTTTTAGTCAATTTTGCCTTTGAATTTAGCGTTGATTCTGCATCACTTTCCGTGTTATGAATTGGCGCAGTAATAGGTTTTATAATGGTTGTTGGAATTATTCCGTTTTCATCATTATATTTTTCTTGAATTTCTCTTCTTCTATTTGTTTCATCAATACAAGTTTGCATTGATTCAGTAATTGTGTCTGCATACATAATTGCTTTTCCATTAGCATTTCTTGCTGCTCTTCCAACAACTTGAATTAAGCTTCGTGAACTTCTTAAAAATCCTTCTTTATCAGCATCTAAAATGACTATAAGACTAACTTCTGGAATATCTAAACCTTCTCTTAAAAGATTTATTCCTACTAAAACGTCGTATTTGCCTTTTCTAAGTTGGTAAATAATCTCACTTCTTTCCAAAGTTTTGCATTCGCTATGAAGATAAACAGTTTTAATTCCTTTTTCTTTTAAATAATTAGTTAAATCTTCTGCAGTGCGAATGGTTAAAGTAACAATCATTACTCTTTCATTTTTTTCAATTCGATCATTAATTTCAGAAATAATATCATCAATTTGGCCTAAAGTTGGCCTAACTTCAATTTCTGGATCTAAAAGTCCTGTTGGACGAATGATTTGTTCAACGAAGTTGCCATTTGTTTTGCCTAATTCATAGTCTCCAGGTGTAGCACTTGTACAAATTACTTGATTAATTTCACCCTCAAATTCATCAAAATTTAAAGGACGATTGTCTAAAGCGCTAGGCAACCTAAAACCGTAATCAACAAGAGTGACTTTTCTTGAATGATCTCCATTATACATACCTCTAACTTGCGAAAAAGTTACGTGACTTTCATCAACAATTAATAAATAATCGCGAGGAAAATAATCCATTAAGCAAAATGGTTTTTGACCTGGTTTACGGTTGTCAATGTGTCTTGAATAGTTTTCTATACCCGGACACGAGCCAAATTCTTGCAAAGAAGCGATGTCTTGACGTGTTCTCATCCCAATTCTTTCTTTTTCAAGTGGTTTTCCTTCGTTTTCAAAAAATTCTTCACGTTCAATAAGCTCTTCAGTAATTGATTCGCAAGCTCTTAAAATATTAGCTCGAGTTGCAGCGTGGTCATATGCTGGAAATAAATCATACACTTTATAATGTTCAATGCATTCCCCAGTAGTAAAATTAACTTTTGAAATATCTTCAACTTCATCGCCAAAGCAATCTATCCTAATGTACCAATCTTCACTATTTGCAGGCATGATATCAATCAAATCACCATGAACTCTAAATCGTCCAGGTGCTAAATCAATATCATTTCTCTTATATTGTGAATTTAAAAGTTTAGAAAAGAATTCTTTTCTATTAATTTCTTCATTAGTTCTTACTTCAAAAATCAATTTTTTATATTCATCTGGGTCAGTTAAGCCATAAATTGAAGCAACAGAAGCAACAACTATCGTATCCTTTCTGCTAACAATTGAGTTAACAGCGCTAACTCTCATCATTTCAATTTCTTCATTCATCAACGCTGACTTATCAATATAAGTGTCGGTTGAAGGTTTATATGCCTCAGGTTGATAAAAATCAAAGTTTGAAACAAAGTATTCTACTCTATTTTCAGGAAAAAGTTCTTTCATTTCAGAATATAACTGAGCAGCTAAAGTTTTATTATGAACCAAAATCAGTGTTGGTTTTTGTGTTTGTTCAATAACATTTGCCATAGTAAAAGTTTTACCTGTGCCTGTTGCACCAAGTAAAACTTGATATTTTTTTCCTTCTTTTAAACCTGCTACCAACTCTTTAATTGCAGTTGGTTGATCGCCAGTTGGTTTAAAAGGACTATGAATTATGAACTTTTTACTTTCCATCTATATCTTTTTTCTTTTTAAAAAATTTTAAAGTCGAAGGATTTTGTCTCTTCATTTCATTAAATCCTTCACCACCAACAAACATTGTTGATGCAAATGAGCAAAATGCCTTTGGATCAATTTCAGCAATGGCGTTTTTAACCTTAGAATATTCTCTTCTATGGAAATTTATTCTAACCATTTTCTTATTTTTATTTGTATATCCACCAACAACATCAAAAACAGTGGCACCTCTATCAAGATCATCAATAGCATATTTGACAATTTCTTCATATTTTTCGCTAATGACATCAACCATATATGAATTGATTTGACCACTATAAACAACTTCTACCATCAATGAACTGATTAAAGCAGATAAAACACCAATCAAACTTCCAACAACTAAGACAGTTTGTTGTTCAATAATGTGAACGATTAAACCTGTGATAACAATTGTTGTATCAGTTAAAAAGAAAGGAATTGATTCTTTAATATTAAAATATTTTGAAATTATCAATGAAATAATATCAACTCCACCTGTTGATCCACCTCCATGGAACGTAACGCTGCATCCAACGCCAACAAAAATTCCACCAAGTAAACCTATAATCAAAAGAAATCCAGTATCAATAAAATTATTCTGTTTTAAAACGTCAATATTAGTGATAACTCCATTTTCTAAAACAAAAGTATTTGTACCTAAAACTAAAGATAAAAATTCTTCTAAAATACCCGATCTTAAAATTATAGAAACGAAAAGTGGGTAAAAAATAGTGGAGATTAGCGAGGATATTGTGAATTTTACGCCTAAAAATATAAATCCTAAAAGGAATAAAGCCCATGACAAAATATAGGTCATAATGTCAGGAGCAATAAACGATGAAGTGATAATCGAAATACCAGTAACACCACCGCTAACAATTTGAAATGGAATTAAGAAAAAACCACATCCAATACTTAAAATTAAAGTTCCTAAAATGAGCAAAAATAATTGCTTTAAATTTTTTAAAATATTTTCTTTTGAAAAATAGTTTTTAATAAAATTAAGCATTTTTCTTTGCCTCCTTTTCTAAATATGAGTAGATAAATCCATCAATATTTCCATCCATAACTTTATCAACTTGAGTATCTTCGTAATTTGTTCTGTTATCTTTGACTAAAGTATAAGGACAAAAAACGTAGCTTCTAATTTGTGATCCCCATTCTATATTTTTTTGAACTCCGACAATTCCTTTTAATTTATTAATTCTCTCTTCTTCTTGTCTTTCAAAAAGTTGACTCTTTAACATATTCATTGCAAGTTCTTTATTTTTAAGTTGAGTTCTCTCAACTTGACAACTTACAACGATTCCAGTTGGTACGTGAGTGATTCTTACAGCAGTTTCGACTTTATTAACATTTTGTCCACCTGCTCCACCACTACGATATGTATCAATTTTAAGATCAGAAGGATTAATATCAACTTTTACATCATTATCAAATTGAGGAATGACATTCACACTAGCAAAACTGGTGTGCCTTCTAGCATTAGAATCAAAAGGAGAAATTCTTACAAGTCGATGAACTCCTTTTTCACCCTTTAGCATTCCATAGACATTTTTACCTTCAATCAAAAGAGTGACACTTTTTACACCAGCTTCTTCACCAGGCAAATAATCCATAACTTGATATCGAAAATGATGGATTTCACAAAAACGTGTGTACATTCTTAAAAGCATGTTCGCCCAATCGCAAGCTTCTGTTCCACCAGCCCCAGGATGAATTTCAAGTACGCAATCTTGTGAATCATATTCACCACTAAAAAGAACTAATTTTTTTAGCTCATTAAGTTCTTTTCTTGCATCTTCAAATTCTGAAGAAACTAATAATGCCATTTCTTCATCATTTACATCGACTGTACTAATTAATTCTTTTAAATCAGAAATTTGTGAAGTTAATTTTTTAAAAGAATTAATTTTATTAATAATATCGTTTTTTTGATCAATAATTTTGTTTGCTTCTCTTTGATTGTCCCAAAAATGTTCATCCAAAGAGAGATTTTCTAACTCTTCGATTTTATTTTCTAATTTAGGAACGTCAAAGAGAATCACCGAGCTTACGAATTTCTTCGTATGCCTCATTTAATCCAATCTTTAATTCGTATAAATCAATCATAATAATCCTTTTATATATTAGTTAGTGTGAACATCATCGTAATTGTGTTCTTTTGCAGCAGTTGCGTTTTTGTCGATATGTGAAATATTTAAACCAGCTTCTGCTTCAGAATTAACAACTTTCATGTTGTTTTCTTCATTTTTCTTCTCACTTACTGGAGTTTCATTTGCTTCAGCTTTTACAACAAATGTATCTTTTGGTTTATCATCTTTTTTGATTTCGACTTTGATGTTTAAAAGATTTAAGACAACTTCAAGTGAAATTGTTTCAAGCATTTCTCTAAACATTGCCCAACCTTCATTAACATAATCTTGAAGTGGGTTAACTTGACCATAGCTTCTTAAAGAAACTGATTCTCTAAATCTAGTCATGTTATCAATTTGTTGTGTCCAGTTTCTATCAATACATTTTAATGTGATTTGTCTTTCAACAGTATTTGCAGTTTCAGGATCCCATTCTTTTTTACGCTGCATATATGCATCTAATAAAACTTCACCTAAATCTTCACCTGCTTCTTGTGGATCTGCTTCATCATAAAGTGAAGGTTTAATGACACCTTCAGGTAAGAATCTTGGAACAATTAAACTGACTAAATTATCGCCAACAACAACCTTGTTTTGACTATTTTCAGGAATTGATCTTTTACATAATGCAACACCGCAATCCTTAAATGTATCAAAAATTAAGTCATTAATTGTTTTTGCGTATAAAATTTCATCACGTTTTGCATACATGATTTGTCTTTGTTTACTTAAAACATCATCATAATCAAGTAAGTTTTTACGGACATCGAAGTTTTGACCTTCAATACGCTTTTGAGCACCAGTGATTGCGTTAGTTAGCATTCTACTTTCAATCGCTTCTTCACCATACCCAGCAAACATTTTCTTTAAACTATCATTTGCGAATCTCACCATTAAATCATCTTCAAGTGAAACATAGAAACGTGAGAAACCAGGATCACCTTGACGTCCACTACGACCTCTTAATTGGTTATCAATACGACGAGATTCGTGTCTTTCTAAACCAAATACACATAAACCACCAAGTGCTCTTGTTTCTGGAGTTAATTTAATATCGGTACCACGACCTGCCATGTTAGTTGCAAGTGTGATTCTTCCTTTTTCACCAGCGTGAGAGATAATTTCAGCTTCTCTAGCGTGGTTTTTAGCATTTAACATTTCAAAAGTTAAACCGGCTCTTTGTAAATAATTTGCAACTTCTTCACTTGCTTCAACAGAAGGAGTACCAATAAGAATTGGTTGTCCAAGTTCGTGTCTTTCTTTAACTTCTTTAACTAAAGCGTTGATTTTTGCAACTTTATTTCCAAAAACATAGTCGGTTTGATCGTCTCTGATAACTGGTCTGTTTGGTGGAATACAAACAACTTTCATGTTGTAAATTTTTCTAAACTCTTCTTCTTCAGTTTTTGCAGTACCGGTCATACCACCAATTTTTTTGAATAATCTAAAGAAGTTTTGATATGTAATTGTAGCAAGAGTAACAGTTTCTTCTTTAATTTTGACGCCTTCTTTAGCTTGAATTGCTTGTTGAAGTCCATCGCTGTATTCTCTTCCTTTTAAAACACGTCCAGTGAATTGGTCAATTAATTGAATTTCTTGGTCTTGATCAACAAGATATTCAACATCTCTTCCCATGATATAATTAGCTTTTAATGCTTGGTGAATTCTGTGAACTAAATCTTGATATTGAGGAGCATAAAGATTAGCAATTCCAAACATTTTTTCGGCTTTATCAACACCAGCATCAGTTAAATTAACTGATTTTGTTTTAACATCAATTTCATAATCACCATCTGGAACATAATCTGGGTGTTTTCTCTTATAATCTTCATCGACTTGTGTTGAACCTTTTAATAATTTGACAAATCTATCAGCAACCGTGTATTGTGAAGCACTTGCTTTAGCACCACCAGAAATAATAAGTGGAGTACGTGATTCATCAATCAAAACACTATCAGCTTCGTCAACAATACAATAATTCAAACCACGTAAAACACGTTGTTTTGTGGATGGAGCCATGTTGTCTCTTAAGTAGTCAAATCCTAATTCACTATTAATGGTGTAAGTAACATCGCATCTATGAGCAGCTTGTTTTTCTGTAGTAGTTAAACTGTGAAGATTAACGCCAACAGTTAAACCTAACCAACGATAAATTTGACCCATTTCGTTTGCGTCACGTTGAGCCAAGTATTCATTAACAGTAACAACATAAACACCTTTGCCTTCTAAAGCGTTTAAATAAACTGGCATTGTAGCAGTTAAAGTTTTACCTTCACCTGTTTTCATTTCAGCAATGTCGCCATCGTTTAAAACAAGTCCACCAATTACTTGGACCTCAAATGGATAAAGGCCTAAAACTCTTCTTGCAGCTTCTCTACAAACAGCAAAAGCTTCGAATTTGATATCTTTTATTGTTTCGCCATTCTTTAATCTTTCTTTAAATTCAGTAGTTTTTGCTCTTAATTGATCGTCTGTTAAAGCTTCCATGTCCTTCGCAAGAGCGAGAACATTTTTTGCTTCTTTTCTGTACTTTTTAAGAATTCTTTGATCAATTCTAAATATTTTTTCAATAACGTTGCTCATATATAACTTCCTTCTAAACTTGCACATTATACCATTATAAATAATGGTATTCAAAATAAAACTTTCTACGTAATCAAATTAAAGAATGTTTTCTTATAAAATTTCAATTTTTTCGCTTAATTTAGCTCTTTCTTCCTCACTAAATTCGCGTTTTGCAATGACTAACACTTCAATTGTTTTTGGGTTATACTCCTTTAAAATATCAATTGCAGCTCTTAAACTTGAACCAGTTGTGCAAATATCATCAACTAAAAGTATCTTTTTATTTCGAATTTTTTCAGCATTTTTCGCTTCTAACACTTCTTTAACTTTATGTCTTTCCGTATAGTTTAAATCTGATTGCTTGTGTTTTTTGTTCTTCACAAGGACTTTTTCCATTTTTAAATTAAGTTCTTTGAAAATTTCCTCCACATGATTATATCCTCTGATTTCATCATCTTTAAAATACGATGGCATCGGAACAATTATGTAAGAAAAATACATAATTTTTAAAAAATTCTTCACATAATTTAAAAAAACACTCTTCAATTCATAGTCATGGCATCCTTTGTATTGAAAAATCATACCTTTAATCACATCATCATAACGATAGATGGCAATCGCTTTACAATTTTTAATTTTAAATTCAATAAATTCAGGTTTTAAATTTTTTATGCAATTGCTACAAATAGTTTGATTGGAAAAAATTTGATGAAATGCATCACATTTAATTTCTTTGAAACAAATCTTACAACATGGAGTTGCATCTTTCGATTTCTTTAATGGCTGCAACCATGTCTTTTGTTTTTCTTTTACCCATGAAAATAACTTCTCCGCTTGGTGCATCTTTAGTTCTTCCTACCCTCCCAGCAATTTGAATGAGTGTAGATTTTTCATACAAATTTGAATCTGAATCAAAGACAATAACTTGTAAATTTTTTAGTGTGACACCCCTTTCAAGAACTGCAGTTGTGACTAAAAATTTATACTTTCCATCTCTGAAATCATCAATGATTTTTTTGCGTTCTTTGCACTTAGAATGAACAAAATATCCAGGTTTTAGAAGGTTTTTGAGAAATTTATACAAAGTTTCGCAGTCTCCAATCGATCCAACAAATATCAAAAAAGGTAAATTCTCTTGTAAATACTTTCTACCTTTTAGGACCAGTAGCATGATTAAAATAAATCTAAAACTTACAATAATTTTTGGTACTGGTATCGGTTTTCCATGGTGTCTTTTAAAAAGTGTTACAAGAGAATTTCCATCTTTTTGATATTCTTCAATTTCTTCATCTGAAGGAGTAGCGCTCATTAAAACATAATTTCCTTTAACTGATCTAATAAAGATGTTTTTTAGTACAAAGTTGTTTTTGTAAGGAAAAGCATCAATCTCATCAAGAATAAGAAGATCGAAATAATGAGGATAACGAAAAAGTTGATGGGTTGTTAAACAAATTATGTCGCCAACCAATAAATTAGTGTTTCCACCATAAACTGAAGTTACTTTATAATTTTTAAAAGCTTCAGTTAATCTTTTTGCTAATTCGATAACTACATCCCTTCTAGGAATAGCAAACCCTACTTTTCCACCCTTTTGAAGAGTATATTCAATCACTTTATAAACAAGCTCTGTTTTACCGGCTCCACAAACTGCATAAACTAATACATTTTTACCGCTTTTATAAGCTCTCAGAATGTCTGAAGATGCTTTTTCTTGTGCTTCGGTTAACCTATAAGGGATGTACAAATATCCATTTTTACTGTTTAATTTGAAATTTTCATCTGCAGCTTCACCCAAAAAACTAATGCACCTTCTGCAATAGTAACTTCCATCTTTTCTTTTCCCAAAATATTTTAAATCTTCGTTGCCACAAAAATCACATTTCAATAAAAAACTCCTTTCACATAAATAAAAGGAGCCAAAAATAATTTTTTTAAAAATATTTGTAAAATTTTTTATTTTTCTTCGTTTTTAATTGTTTCAACACGTTTTTCGTGTCTTCCACCTTCAAATCTAGCGTGAATGAATATATCAACACGTCTTAAAACGTCAGAAGTTGACATGAATTTTGCACCAAAAGAAATCATATTTGCATCGTTATGTTCACGTAATAAATGACTTACTTCATCGTTATAACCAATTCCACATCTAATTCCTTTAACTTTGTTTGCTGCAATTGCTACGCCTTCACCAGATGTGCAAACAAGAATTCCAAGATCAGCTTGTTTTGAAGCAACGTCTTTTGCTGCTTTAATTGCAAATTCTGCATAATTACATGAATCTAAGGAATAAGTTCCTTCATCGATGACTTGAATATCAATTTGTTCAAGATGTTTTTTAATTTCTTCTTTTAATTCTAAACCACCATGGTCACAAGCTAGTGCAATAATCATTTTACATCCTCCAAATCTTCTTTTTTTATTATACCTTCTCGTAAAATAATAACATTTTCTTTATCAATTTTAGCAACGGTTGATGGAACTCCACTTCCACATTCTCCGTTAACAACGCAATCAATCTCATTTTCAAATATTTTAATGATTTCATCAACATTCTTAGCAGGTTTTTCATTCGATTTATTTGCGCTTGGCACAAGCAATGGACAATCTACTAAATCAATTAATGACAAAATAAATTTATCATCTGGAATTCGAATTCCAATATACCCTGAATTTAGATCAAAATATGATGGGATTTCGCTGTTATTTTTCTTTTTTAGGACGAGTGTTAGTGGTCCTGGCATAAATTTTTTGATAATTTTTGCAGTTTTTACATCAATTTCAACTAAATCTTTAACTTGTTCGATTTTTGAAATCATGAGAGTAAATGGTTTATCTGGATTTCTATTTTTAACCTTTACTAGTTTTAAAAAATTCTCTTTCGAGTTTGATAAGACTCCTAAACCAAATACAGTTTCAGTCGGAAAGGCAATAATTCCTCCACTTTTTAATATTTTCGCAACTTCTAAAATGTCTTTTTTACTATAAATTTGCATTTTCATAGCCTCTTAAAATAATTAAATATCTATTTAATCCATAAATATCTTTGTAAAACTTAAACTTTAAGTCTTTAATGTCTTTAAAATATTTTTCAATTGCTTTTGTTAAGACATCTTCCTGATCATAATTTATTTCAAAAGCCATAATAAACTTATCTTTCATTACTTTTTTGTAATTTTTGAAATAATTTAGATAAAATTTTTCGCCAACTCGAGAATAAATTGCTTTCATTGGTTCGTATTTCTTTACTTTTGATTCGATGTCTTTTTTATTTTCAACATATGGTGGATTAGAAATTAAAACATCGAGTTTGACCTTTTCTTTTATAATTGGTTTCAATTTATCGCCACGTAAAAAGATAATATTTCCATTAAAAGTTTCATCGTTTATTTTTGCAACTTCCAAAGCATCTTTGCTTTTATCACTTGCATACACTTTACTATCTGGAAAAATTCCTTTCATAAATAAAGCGATACAGCCAGATCCAGTGCAAACATCTAAGATTGTATCGTGCTTAATTTTGTTTGATAAAATGATATCTTTAACAAGTAAAACTAATCCTTCTGTTTCAGGTCGTGGTATCAAAACGCGCTCATCAACATATAAATCAAAATCTAAAAACGATGCTAAATTTATTGCGTATTGAATTGGCTTTCCAGCGATGATCTCATCGAGTTTTTGAAAAAAATATTGGGGTTCTGCAAGGTTTTTGTCAAAATTTGTAATTATTTCAGTATAACTTGAGAATTTATTCGCTTTAATTAAAATGGTGTAAAGCTCGCTATCTGAGATCTTTACTTTAGCTTTTTCTATTCTATTTTTTGCTTCAAAAAATGCTTCTCTATTAGTTAAGTCCATCTTTATTTCCAGCAATTTTTTGCTCTTGATCAAAGTTAATTAAAGCATCAATAATGGAATCCAAATCACCATCCATTACTCTATCAAGTTGTTGAATTGTAAACCCAATTCTATGGTCTGTTACTCTGTTTTGAGGATAGTTATAAGTTCTAATTTTTTCGTTTCTATCACCTGAACCAATTTTGCTTCTAAATTGAGCTTCGGTTTTGGCTTTTTTCTCTTCTTCAAGTTGTGCTAATTTACTTGCAAGCATTTGTAAACAAATTTCATGGTTTTGAATTTGTGATTTTTCAGTTTGACACGAAACAACAATTCCAGTTGGAATGTGAGTGATTCTAACAGCTGACTCAGTCTTATTAACGTTTTGACCTCCAGCACCTTGAGATCTATATCTATCGACTTTTAAATCAGCTGGATTAATATTTACTTCATTAGTTTCAACTTGTGGCATGACAACAACGGTAGCAGTTGATGTATGAATTCTTCCATTTGCTTCAGTTTTTGGAACTCTTTGAACTCTATGAACTCCACTTTCAAATTTTAATCTTGAATAAGCATCATCTCCAGAAACAACAAATTGAATATATGAAAAACCACCAACTCCAACAGGTGAATCGTCAATAATTTTTACTCTCCAACCTTTTCCTTCGCAGTATCTTTGATACATTCTAAAAAGATCTCCAGCAAAAATGTTTGCTTCATCTCCACCAACTGCGCCTTTAATTTCAAAAATTAAATCCTTACCATCGTTTGGATCTTTCGGAATTAATAAAACTCTCAATTCTTCTTCGATTTGTTCCATCAAAGTTTCATTGTGTTTCAACTCTTCTTTTCCCATTTGAGAAATTTCAGGATCTGAATCTCCGCACATTGCTAAAGCGTCGTTTTTATTATTTAAAGCGAATGAAAATTCATGAAATTTTTCAACTATTGGTTCTAATTGACTTCTTTCTTTGTTTAACTTTTTAAATAAATTCATATCAGAGCTTGTTTCTGGTTGAAGTAATAAATCATCGATTTCATTCAACCTTTTTTCACTTGCGACAAGTCTGTCATGCATATTTTTATCCATACAAAAAACCTCTTTTTCAACTAAAGATTATACATAAAATGAAGTATCAATAAAATACAAATAACAGGAGAAATATTCTTTGAATATTTAAAAAGTGAATTTCTTAAAACTTTCTTAATGAATTAAAACACTTGATTTGTGTATAATATTGAAAGGAGAAAACATGGCCTATCAAGCATTGTATAGAAAATATAGAAGTTCAAATTTTGATGAGTTAGTTGGTCAAGAACCAATAAAACAAACCTTATTGAATTCTTTAAAACTCAAAAAAATATCTCATGCCTACTTATTTTCAGGTCCACGTGGAACTGGAAAAACAAGCGTTGCTAGACTATTTGCAAAAGCACTAAATTGTGAAGATGGAATTGGCACAATTTGTAATAAATGTTCAAATTGTTTAAGCATAACTGAAGGATCTCATCCTGACGTCATCGAAATAGACGCTGCAAGTAACAGCGGCGTTGACGAAGTCAGAAATTTAATTGAAAAGGTTAAATACGCACCAATTAAAGGAAAATATAAAGTTTACATCATTGATGAAGTTCATATGATGACAAATAGTGCATTTAATGCACTCTTAAAAACTTTAGAAGAACCACCATCTTATTGTGTTTTCATTTTATGTACAACTGAGCCATACAAACTTCTACCTACAATTTTGTCTCGTTGTCAAAGATATGAATTCAAAAAAATAAGTGACAGCGAAATTAAAAAATTACTCAGTAGAGTTCTATTAAATGAAGGCGTTTCTTGTTCAAATAAAGCATTAAACCTCATAGCTGAACTTTCTCAAGGTGGTGCAAGAGATTCGCTTTCAATTTTGGACCAAGCAATTTCATATTGTGGAACTGAAATTTTAGAGTCAGATATTGTCAAACTTTTCGGACTTACCACTTCTGAAGAAAAAATCACATTATTACAAGCTTTAAAAGAGAAAAATACCATTAAAGTTTTGGATTTATACGATACTTTTATTCGTAGAAGCGTTGATTTATCTCGTTTAACAAACGAACTTTTATATTTATTAAAAGATGTACTCGTTTATACAAAGACAAAAAATCCAAATTTACTCTCATCAAGTGATGAAAAAGATGTAAAACAAATTGAAGGAAGATTTCTTTCAAATGAATTACTCTACATGATTGATACTTTACTTGAATGTCAAAACGAGTTCAAAACAACAAGTAATCCAAACTTTTTATTCCAAGTATATTTATTGAAACTTCTCGATTTTGGGACAGTTTTGAATCAAAACGTTTTACCAACTCAGGAAATTAAGGTTGAAAAGGTTGAAAATGTCGCTCAACAAGCTGTTAATATAACCAAAAAAGAAGAAATTCCACCTCAAGTTGAACCTGAAACCAAACAAGAAGAATTCAAAATGGGAAAAGTTTCTGGAAATTTCTCACTTGCTGCAATTGAAGGAGAAGAAAATTTTGCTTCTTTAGATGAAATCTTAAAACTCATTGTTGTTTCAAAAAAAGAAGAGAAAAAGATGCTCTCATATAGATGGGATCAATTAAATTCACTACTTGTTGATGAAAATTTAGGTAGTTATGCAGCATTATTAATGCAATCAAAGCCATATTTACTCACAAATACAAATTTAATTTTACTTTGTGACTTAAAAGCACCAGCAAGAAAATTAAATATTAAAGCAAATCAAAAAGCTTTACAAAAAATTGTTAAAAATCTTCTTGGCAGAGATGTTTGTATCTATGCATTAAATCGAGAGGATTCCACTACTTTACTCACAAAATATAGAAATTTAGATGAAGTTAACAAACTTCCAAAAAAGACCGAAGTTGAAGATAAAAAATTATTTTAAAGGAGAACAAAATTATGAACATGCAACAAATGATTCAAGCTATGAATAAAATGCAAAGACAATATCAAAAAGATCTCGATGCATTAGGAGCAAAAGAATTTTCTTACACAGCAAACGGTGCGGTAAAAGTAACATTAAAGGGTTCAATGGAAATGGTTTCTGTCGAATTCTTAGACAAAGATGTAATTGAAGATCCAGAAATGTTAGCTGATATGATTAAAATGGCATATGATGGCGCAAAAGCAATAATCAACGAAGAAGAAGATAAAATTCAAGCAAAATATCAATCAATGGCTAAAGGGGGAATGCCATTTTAATGAAAAATCTACAAAGTATTGATCAACTTGTAGATTCATTAACACTTTTTCCAAGTATCGGATTTAAAAGTGCAGAGCGTATGGCATACGCTCTTTTAGATATGTCGGAAGAAGATATAAATCGCCTTGTAAAAAATATTGAAAACGCAAAAACAAAAATTCATCAATGCCCAATTTGTGGTTCATTAACCGAAGAAGATCAATGTAATATTTGCAAAGATACTTCAAGAAATCATTCAACTTGCATTGTTGTTGCAAACCCAAAAGATGTTTTTAGCTTTGAAAAAATCGGTGAATTTAATTGTGTTTATCACGTTTTGAATGGATTAATCAATCCTAGCAAGAACGTTGGGCCTGAAGATTTAAATATTGCAAAATTACTTGATAGGATAAAACCTGAAGGCATAAAAGAATTAATTATTGCAACAAACGGCTCAAGCGAGGGCGAAATTACTGCATTATATATTGCAAAATTACTTGAAAACGAAGACGTAAATGTTTCAAGAATCGGATACGGTATGCCAATTGGTGCTTCTTTTGATTATTTAGACAGTCTAACAATCGAAAAAGCACTAAAGAATCGTACAATTATTAAAAAATAGGAGGAGAAAAAATGTTTATTACTTTTGAAGGTCCAGATGGTAGCGGAAAATCAACAGTTATTAAAGCGGTTTATGAAAGATTAATCAATGACGGTTATTCTGTAATTTTAACTCGTGAACCTGGCGGAACTCCTATTGCTGAAAAAATAAGAGATGTAATTTTAGACAACTCAAATACAGCACTTGATGCTAGAACAGAAGCATTATTATATGCTGCAAGCAGAAGACAACATTTAGTTGAAAAAATTTGGCCTGCAATAAAAGAAGGAAAAATTGTTCTTTGCGATAGATTTTTAGACTCTTCACTTGCATATCAAGGTGAAGGCAGAAAACTTGGAATCGAAAATATTTTAAATGTAAATCTTTTTGCAACAGAAAATACATATCCAGATTTGACATTATTCTTTAATATTTCACCAGAAGAAGGTCTAAAAAGAGTCTCAAAAGACAAAAAAAGAGTTGCAGATCGTTTAGACAATGAAAATGCGAACTTCCACCAAGAGGTTTACAATGGCTTTTTAAAAGTAAATTCAATGTATAAAGATAGAATTCAAGTCATTGACGCTACAAAATCACTAAACGAAGTAATTGAAAACGCCTACAAAATCATCAAATCAAAATTAGAAAATTAATGAATTACGAGAAATATTTAGAAAAATATCAAGAAATTCCATACAAAATTTTTAAGAATTCACTATCTAAAAATTCTCTTTTTCATGCTTATCTATTTGTTGGCGAAACTGGAACGCCTCTAAAAGAATTAGCAATGTATTTTGCTTCTTGCATTTTAAATAATAATGGTGATTTTGCTAAAGAAGATGATCCGATTTTAAAAAATGTCTTCAAAAATAATTATCCTAATTTTGTTGTACTAGACACAAAAGAAAAGCAAATAAAAATTGATGATATTAGAGAACTTGAATATCATTTTTCTCAAACCACACTTACTGCTAATCCTAGAAAAGTTTATATTATTAATGAAATTAACAATCTAGGATTAGATTCAATCAACGCATTACTAAAATTTTTAGAAGAACCAAAAGATGAAACATATGCAATTATCACAACCGAAAGTGAATTTAGGGTTCTTCCAACTATAAAAAGTAGAACAGAAATCATTCATTTTTCATTAATTAATCAAAAAGAATTAATAAATGATGCAATAAATGATGGGGTTAATGAAGATGATGCTCAACTTTTGAGCTTCTTTTACAACGATTCAACTTTCATTGCAGAGCACGCAAGTGAAGAAACATATTTAGAATCAAAAAATGTCGCAATTTCACTATTATCCTATATATATAATAAGGAAGAATTTTTAAATGTTGTCCTTAATCAAGTTTTAAAAACAGTAAAAGACAAGATTTCAGCGAGAAATTTTATTGACTTATTGATTGTTTTCTTTAAAGAAGCATTAAAATTTAGAATTAATAAAGAAACTATTTTGACTAAATATGTTAATATTATTACTAGACTTTCAAGTCTTAAAAAATTAGAAGATGATATTATTTTATTAATGAATTCAAGATACGAAATTGGTTACAACTTAAATTTATCTCTTCTATTTATCAATACATTAAACAAAATATTAGAAAACGAATTATGAAATACTACGTAAATATTAAATTTGGAATAAGTAACAAAACTTATTATTTTGGAACAGACGACGCATCAATTAAAATTGGTGATTTTGTTGTTTTAGAGACTATTGTTGGAACTGAAATTGGCGAAGTTACAACCTTGCCAAGAGAACTATCTACATTAAAATTTGATAGAGAAATTAAACCTATCACAAGAATTGCCACTGAAGATGACATCATAAGATTTAATATGAACAAAAATCTTTCACTTGAAGCCAATAGCTTATTTGAACAATATACAAAAGAATTAAATTTAGACATGTTATTGTTAGGCTCTCAATATACACTTGATAGAACAAAGATTTTGTTCACATATGCAGCAGATGATCGTGTTGATTTTAGAGAATTGCTAAAAAAATTAGCTGCTGCTCTTCATTGTAGAATCGAACTCAAGCAAATTTCTTCAAGAGAAAGAGCTCAACTCATTGGTGGAATTGGAGTTTGTGGTTTGCCATTTTGTTGTACAACTTTCTTACATCAATTCGAAGGTGTTAGTTTGAATAAAGCAAAAAATCAAATGCTTTCAATCAACATTCCAAAATTAAGTGGTCAATGCGGTAAACTTATGTGCTGCTTAAAATACGAAGACGATTTATACACAGAGGAAAAAAGCAAATTCCCTCAAATTAATACAAAAGTTATTTATCAAGGTGAAGAATACAAAGTCGCAACTTTTAATATATTCACAAAAGTCATAAAAATCACATCAAAAGAAAATGCTCAATTTATAACTCTAGATGAATATAATGCTATTCAAAAGAAGTCAAATTTTTCATCAAAACATGACTTCAAAAAGTTAGATGAAATTAATATTTCAGCAAGTAAACCAGCTTCTGAAAAAGAAGATAATATTGGTGAAAATAACACTCAAAATTCTCAAAAACCTTGCAAAACCCCAACCAATTCTCAAAATTCTCAAAATAATTCACAAAATTTTGTCTCACAAAATGAGAAAAAGAAAACTCAAAATAATAAACATTTTAATCGTAGAAACGATGAAAAAAAGCAATTTAATAACGATAATAAAGAAAACAATAAAGACGAAAATACAAAGCAGAAATTTAACAACAAAAATCCAAGAAACAATTCTTTGAATCATGGCAAAGTTCCTTTTAATAAAAATAAAAACAAAAAGGATAGCAACCCAAAAACTGAATAATTATGTCTGGAATCTTATATTTAATTCCTACACCAATTGGAAATTTGAGCGAGGTCTCTCCTCGTATTATTTCAACAATTAAAGAAGTTGATTTTGTAGCTTGTGAAGACACAAGAAATACATCAAAGCTTCTATCACTTTTAGGTCTTTCAAAAACATGTATTTCTTGTCATGAACACAATGAATTTGGAGAATCAGAAAAAATAGTTAATCAAATCTTGAATGGAAAAAATGTTGCATATATGTCTGATGCAGGTTATCCATGCATTAGTGATCCTGGTTCAATCCTTGTAAAAAAAGCAATCGAAAATAGAATAAAAGTTGTTCCATTAAGCGGACCAAACGCTTTTTTGAATGGACTTGTTGGAAGTGGAATAGATTCATCTCACTTTTTATTTTATGGATTTTTAGATCCAAAGGAGGGTAAAAGAAAATCAGAGTTAGAAAAACTCAAAAATATTGAATTTACTCTAATCTTTTATGAAGCTCCTCATCGAATTATGGACACTTTAAAATCTATTTATGAAGTATTAGGAAATAGGCAAATTTGTGTTGCTCGTGAATTAACAAAAGTATACGAAGAATTCATTCGTGGAGATGTAAAATCAATTATTGAAAATTATGGATCTTTCAAAGGTGAGATGGTAATTATTGTTGAAAAAAATCCAGAAAACACAAAAAATAATGGGGTTTTAGATGGTTTTTTAGAAAAAGTTAATGATTTAACATCCGCTGGTTTATCACAAAAAGACGCAATAAATGCTGTTTCAACTTTGTTTAATGTAAACAAAAACAAATTGTATAAAGAAGTAATTAATAATAAAAAAGATTAATATGGATGAATTTTTTCATTTATTTCTTTGATGATTTTTTCATCAATTTTTAGAATTTTTCTATCGAATGTAAAGATCCCATTGTACTCAGTTTCACAATCAGCAACTTGAGTATAAATCATTCCAGCAATATGACCCTTTTTCAAATTCTTAATTAAGTTGTTGAAAATACCAACATATTTTTTAGTTAAAGCTTCTTTTGTTTTACTTCCGCGATGCGAAAATTCTCCAGGATATAAGGAATGGTCTTTTACTTTTAATCCTAATCCACCAAATTCACTTAAAAAATATGGGCGATCTTTATAAATATCTTGTCTATCACGAGTTTGATACGTATAAGCATGAATTGAAAAAACTTCATTATCATTTGATTGATACCAACCACTTGTTAAATCTACAAATCTATTTTTAATATTTGGTCTTAAAATATTATAAACTTCACTAGTTTTGAACTGTCCCCAACCTTCATTAAAAATTGTATAACCGATAATACATCCATAATTGTTCAATTTATAGATTATAGATAAAGAATCATTAATAAATTCTTTGTTGCCAAGAGCATTTCCTCTTCCAACGTTCTTTTCATTTAGATATTTTTCTTTGTTTAAAAGTTTAATGCTTAATCTAGGAAATCCAACACTAATAAATTTGTATGGTTCACCACCATTTGGAAGATCTTGGAGAACCAACATTCCATATTTGTCACATAAATAATAAAAGTATTCATCTTCAACTTTAATATGTTTTCTAATTGTATTAAAGCCAAGTTCTTTTAATCGCAAAATATCAAATTCATAATCTTTATAAGATCTTGGAGTTAATCCGTTTGGAAAATAATAACCTTGATCGAGCAAACCATTTAAAATAATTTTTTCATTATTTAAGAAAAATCCACGATTTTCACCGTTTTTAACTTCAAATTTTCTATACGCATAGTATGTTTTAACAACATCGTCACAGTATTCAATATCAATATTTAGTAGATTTGGGCATGTTATTGACCATATTGGCACATTTTTTAATGTAATGAGGTTGTCTTTATTTGTTGGAATAACAAAAGTTTCTCCTTCAATTGAAATTTTTGCGTTTCCATCTTCTTTGGTTTTTACATGTATTTTTAACCCATTTTCATCAAAAATTGATTGATAAGCTACATCATAGATATATTTTTCTGGAACTTCTTCTAACCAAACAGTTTTATAAATTCCACTTGAAGAAGAATAAAAACAGAAACTAGGTTTTAAAGTTTGTTTTCCTCTTTGGTGATAACTTTGATCGGCAACATCTTGAACTCTAATTGAAAGATCAAAACTTCCTTTACTTAAAAAGTTAGTAACATCAAGTGAAAATGAAGTGTATCCACCAATATGTTTTTCTACAAATTCATTATTGATAAAAATTTCAGCAGTTTGATCAATTCCTTCAAAATGTAAAATCGCTCTTTTCCCGTCTTTTAAATCATATTTTATTTCTCGATGATAAAAAATATATTCATCAGGCTCTAAAAGATGATTAACAAGACTGTCTGGACTTTCAATTGGATATGGAACAACTACTTTTTTTATGTATTTTACTGGTAAATCACTGTTTTTGCTAATTTCTATATCCCATTCACCATTTAGAATTGTAAAATTATTTCTTTTTAATTTTGGTCGAGGATAAAAATTTATAAACGGGATTTCATTTTCTCTTTTTTCAATTTCTGCTAATTCGCTAACGAGGAACCCCTTGTTTCTCTTATCATTAGAAGCTTTTTTCATAATGTTATTCCTTGTTTTCTTCGTTCTCAAAAGGTGTTAATCCAACACAATCATCAACATTCATTGAAAAACAAATTCCCATCCCTTTAGTTTCTAATCCAGCGACTTTATAAATTTCCAACATAACATCGTCTTTTATCTTATTATCAACAATGATAAAAACGATTTCTTTTTCTGGTTCAATTGCTATTCCAAAAAATGAACCTAATTCTTTATTCCCAGTACCACGTGCGACAAAAGTTGTACCACCTCTTGCACCTTTGTTTCTAGCTGCTTCCATTACTAGATCTGTATAGCCTTTATTAACAATGGCTACAACTAAATTATAATTTTTTTGGTTTTCCATTGGATGGTCTCCTTTCGTTTTGACGAGTATTGGTAAGGTATTTGTAAATTAGAATTCCTGCTAATGAGTCGATTGCAATAGAAAAAGCAATTCCTTTAGCATTTTTTGAAATATTAAATCTGTTTGAAACAATTTCTTTCACTTTCAAAATATCTTTTTCACTTACAAACGATAAAATAATATCTTTTTTTGTATCACCAACACCTAAAATATCATAAATCTCTTTTGTTGCTGTGCCTCTTCCATAGATTTCAAATGAGGCTCCAACACCAACTTCTTCAAACTTTTTAACAAAGAAGTCACCTTGGTCTCGATTTACAATTACAACAAAAAGCTTAAGTTTGTTAATCTTAAATTCTTGATCGTAAGGCAATGTTGAAATATTTTCTTCTTTATTTTCAATATTTTCTTTAACTTTTTTCTTTTTAAAAAACATATCTACAACCTAAAAATGAATAATTTGAGCATCGTTAGCTTCTTTAACACGTCTTTTAGCCATTCTATAAAGTGCTTTTTGTTTTATTATAGATTCTAAACCTAAAGTTTGCACACAAATTAAAGGCATAAGCGCGATTAGTCCAATTACACCAAAGCCACTTCCTGAATTTTTGCTATTTGCAATTCCAATAATAAAAGGAAGAACAAAACATGAAGACATGGTTCCGCTTGCAACTCCACCACTATCAAAAGCGATTGCAGAATAAATATCTGGAACCGTAAAAGTCAAACCTAAAGCAATAATATAGAGTGGGACAAAATAATAAGTAATATTGAAAGGTCCATATAATTCTTTAATTACAGCTAAAACTATAGCTAGAGCAACACCAACAGACATTGAAATAAGCATTTTTCTTTTAGAAATCGCTCCGCCACTTATTTCTTCTACTTGTTCATTTAAAATATGCACGCCAGGTTCAACTAAAACGACAGCAATTCCGATCAAAATCGCAAGAATAATTAATAGGTAATTAAATCCATCATTATGAATTGGATTTGCTAAGTTTTCACCAAGGGCGAAACCAACTGGAATTAATCCAACCTTTGCAGAAGTCAAAAAAACCGTTAATCCAACATAGGTATAAATAAAACCAAGCATAATTTTTACTAACTCAATACCTGGAATTCTAATAAAAATTAGTTCATATATTAAAAAGAAAGATAGAATAGGGACAATTGCAATTAAAACCTCAAGTGAAGTCAACTTCAAGACATGAAAAATTGAATTTTCGGCTGAAATTGTATTCTTTATCATAGAAAAATCATAAAAATTTGAAAGAATCAAAAATAAAAGCATTGATGAGATAAGTGGCCCAATCGAACACAATCCCATAACACCAAAAGAGTCATTTGAGGAGTTTTTACCACCACGAACAGCAGCAACACCAGCTCCAAAAGTTAATAAAAAAGGAACAGTGACTGGACCAGTCGTGACGCCACCGCTATCAAACGATAATGAAATAATAGTGTCTCCAGCTTTTCCTTCAAATAAGCAAGCAAGAGCAAAAACAATTCCATATAAAAAAATTATCCATAACTTTAAATTCTTTTGGAAAATAATTCTTAAAAGTCCAATCACCAAAAATATTCCAACACCAATTCCTATAACTATTTTTAAAATCCAAGGGTTGAGAAAACTAGATAAAAGATCACCAAGAACTGTTAAATCAGGTTCAGCAATAGTTATCATTACGCCCAATATAAAAGATATTATTATAATTAAGGATAGGGATTTCCTTTTTGTGATACTTGCACCAATATATTTTCCAACTTTACTCATGGCAACATCGCTACCAAGTGAAAATAAAGCCATACCAAAAACCAAAGCAATCAAAGAAATTAAAAATGTCAAAAGTGTATCGAGTGATATCGTACCACTTGGCATAAAATTAGAATATTGCAAAGAAAAAATTATAACAACAATAATTGCTATTGGTAATACGCTTAGAAAAGCTTCAAATAATTTCTTTGATACATCTTTAGCCATACCACATTATAGCAAAAACCCTGCAGAACCCCAATATTTTTTTAAAATTTATTTATCTTTCCATCTTTTTGTTCTGAATTTTGTTTCATTAATTTTTCAAATTCTTCAGGTATTTTAGTTTTCAATTTATACTCTTTTTTTGTGATTGGATTTATTAAATCTAGCTCATAAGCATGTAAGCACAATCTCTTAATTGGATTCTCAGGTTCACCATATTTATCATCACCTAAAATAAAGTGTCCTAAACTGCCGAAAGTGACACGAATTTGATTCTTTCTACCTGTCAAAATATCAACATCAAGTAACGAATAATTTTTATTTTCTTTTATGACTTTATAATGAGTAATACATTTTTGTGCTTTTGGATCTTTTGGTGAAGCGGTATACATCAAATTTAAAGAGTTCATTTTTAAATAATTGATGACTGTGTCTTCTTTCTTTTCAAATTGACCTTCTGTGATTGCAAAATAGCCTCTTTTTTTTAACAAGGCCATTCCAATTATCTTGTAAAATCTTTTGAAGTTTTTCATTTTTAGCAAAAATTAAAACTCCGCTTGTTTCTTTATCAATTCTATGAACAACAAAAACACGATTATGTCTATCTTTACTTTGAACATAATCTGTAACCATTCGATAGGCTGTAGATGATTTTTCTTTATCGCTTGCAACACTTAATAATCCAAAAGGTTTATTAATTGCAATAATGTGTTCATCTTCAAAGATAATTGGTAGTTTTGATCTCTCTTTTTTTCTAATTGGAGATTTAGCAATAATTAATGTGTCACCAGGATAAATCATAAAGTTAAATTGACTTATTGGCGCTCCATCAATCGCAATTAAATGATGAGATAGCAAATTTTTTGCATTATTTCTTGAATAATGAAGTTCATCTATTAAATAAGATAATAGTTCACTTTCTTTTTTAACTGCAAATTCTTTAATATCTAATTTTTTAGTCTTTTGAAAATCGCTTTTGCCTTCGTTTCTATTTTTTATATTTTCTTTA
>JAQXNS010000057.1 GCA_029098125.1 bacterium | reverse complement strand
GAAACATTTAGACAAACTTTTCTTAATAAAATGTAATATTCACGAAGCCAGAATGCTCATGGGGATTGATCTAGCTGAAAAAGATCTTGTTGGTGGTTTGCTTGCAAGAGGCGTTAAAAACGTTGTCGTATCTCATGGCTCTCATGACATATTTTTTGGTCATGATGTAAGAAAAATCGATTTAGTTAAAGTTGAAGAAGTTGTGGATTTTGAAAACACAACAGGTTGTGGTGATGCTTTAACAAGCGGAGTCATTGATCATTTTATTAGAGGTTACTCATTAAAGGAATCTGTTACATTTGGAAATGAACTCTCTAGATTGACACTTATGTCAAAAGGTGCAACAACTAAAGAGATAGAAAAATATCGTCACGTGTAGTAAAACCATATTTTTATCGGTTTTTACATTATTTTTATAATAATTTTAAGCAAAAAGTTTGGTTTTCTTGCCTATTTGAACAAGTTAATAAATGATATAATTTTTTTAAAAGAGGTGCTTTATGGAATACAAAATTAATAATTTTAAAGAGAAAATTGATCAGATTGAAATCAACAATGGATTAGGATTGACAGCTATTTTATCAAATTTTGGTGCTGGTGTTTATTCACTAAAATTAGATGGCGAACCACTTATTTTAGAATTTTCTGATTTTCAAGATTATATGTACTCAGCTGGTTTTCATGGAAAAACTTTAGGTGTCGTTGCTGGAAGATTAAAAGGTGATGGATATATTAAAGGAAAAGAATATCATCTCAAAAATGATCCAGATAAAAACTTTTCACTTCATGGTGGAAATCAAAATTCAATTTCATATAGACCATGGAAATATAGCATAAGAGAATCTAATAAAAAATTATCTGTTATTTTTAGAATTACTACAAAAAATAACGAAAATGGATTTCCTGGTAAAGCAAATTTAACTGTAACTTACGAATTTTCAAAAACATCAAACACATTTAAGATTTGGTTTAAAGCTACAACTCCAAGCGAAGCTACTTTTGTTAATTTCTCAAATCATATGTATTTTAATTTCAACAATTCAATCAATTTAGATGATTATTATTTGAAAATGAACTGCGATAAAGTCGCAATTACTGATCCTTATTTATTGATCACTGGTGTCCAAGACATTACAAAAGCTCTTGATTTTAGAAAATCTAGTAAATTGAGCCCTAGAATGGATTGGATTGAAAAGCACGATTTCAAGAAAACAATTGATGATACATTTATTTTTGATGGTGACGAAAGAAGAATTTCATTAAAAGGAAATGGAATCCAACTCAATATGAAAACTGATTTCACTTCAATGAATATTTATGTTGATAATAGTTTATCAGGTGGTAAATTTATTAATTTTGAAGGTAACAATTTAAGAAGAGCAATTGCGCTTGAACCTCAAAACTTCCTTTTAAATGAAGATGAGATTGTTTTAACAAAAGATAAAGTATTTAAAAATTATATCGAATATAAATTTAAGAAGGTAAATTAATTATGATTGATTTAATTGTTGAAGAATTAATATATTTTGCAGAAACTCACTTAGAGTTAAAAGATCTTGATGCATTATATATTAAAAATTTAATTTTTGGAGAATTAGGGATTTTAACTCCTGAAAAACATGAAATATCTCCAGAGAGAAAACAAGAAATTAAAGAATTGATTGTTCCTGACTTTTTTGTAGATAATTTAACCAATTATTTATTGGAAAAAGGATTTTCAGAAAAAGAAGCAGAGAATAAAATTGTTAAAATTTTTGGTTTCTTAACACCTTTACCTAATCAAGTTGTAAACAAATGCAATGAATTATGTAAAAAAGATAGTGCAGATGCACTAAATTATTTATACGATTTATCAATTTCTAATTATTATTTCCAAAAAACAAAAGTTGATAAAAACATAGTTTGGAAAACAAATCGTGGTTCTAAAGATGTTGAAATTAGTATTAACCTCTCAAAACCAGAAAAAAATAACAAAGATATTGCAAAATTATTAGTTAAACCTGATAAAAATGCAAGAAAATATCCAGAATGTTTACTTTGCGTAGAAAATCTCGGATATGTTGGAAGAAACGATCATCCAGCTAGAGAAAATATTCGTTATATTCCAATCACATTAAGTAACAGACAATGGTATATTCAATATTCTCCATATGGATATTTCTACAAACATTGCATAATTTTTGATAAAAATCATGACAACATGCACATTAGTTCTGAAACTTTTCAAAATTTATGTGAATTTGTAGATCAATATCCTTCATTTTTCATTGGTGCAAACGCTGATTTACCTATAGTTGGTGGATCAATTTTAAATCATAGTCATTATCAAGGTGGAAAACATATTCTTCCTGTAATGGAACAAGGTGTAAAAAAAGAATATTCCATGAAAGGCTATAAAAAGACAAAATTATACTTGCTTGATTGGTACAATACTTGCTTACTTTTAGAAGGTACAAATAAAGAAGAAATTGTTTCTGCTGCATCTAAAATTTTGTCTAAATGGAGAAATTATTCTGATTCAGAAAACGAAATTATTGCTTCTGATGAAAATGGTGAGCATAACACGATAACATCAGCTATTAAAAAAGTTGAAAATAAATATTCCCTATATTTAATTTTAAGAAATAATAGATGTAATGAAAAATATCCTGATGGTATTTTCCACGCTCATCCAGAACATCACGTAATTAAAAAAGAAGGAATTGGAATCATTGAAGCAATGGGATTATTCATTCTTCCTGCAAGATTAATTAGACAATTTAAAACAATAAAATTAGGCATTGATGAAGGACTTTCTACCGAAGAAATTCTCAAAAAGTCTGCAGATCTCAAGGACTTTTGTAAAATTATTGATTTTGTAAGGAACTCAAATGATGTAGAAAATTCAATTAGAACATACATTGAAGACACTTGCATTGACATTTTAAAGAACACTGCAGTTTTTAAGGATGATGAAAAAGGTATGCACGGAGTTGACAAATTTATTGAAGGAGTTAATTTATGAATTATTACGGATCAAGATTAGAAAGACAATTTGTAAGAATTTTTAAAAGCGCACCTGATTATGCAATTGATACAGGTGGACGTTATGAAATCTGTGGAAATCATACTGACCATAATCATGGACTTTGTTTAGTTGCGAATGCATCTTTAAGAATCAAGGCATATTTAAAGAAAAACGAAACCAAAGTAAGAATAAAATCAGCTGGTTACAGTTACTTTGAATTTGATGTATCTGATATTGAATTTGATAAAAATGAATTAAATAAAACATTATTACTTGCTAAAGGTGTTTTATTTAGATTAAAAGAACTCGGTTATAAAATTGGTGGTTTTGATGCTACTATTGAAAGCAAAATTCCAGATGGAAGTGGTGTTTCCAGTAGTGCTGCAATTGAATCATTATTTGGTTACATTATTTCTTATTTATATAATGATGGAAAAATTCCTCAAATAGATATTGCTAAAACAGGTAAATTTTCTGAAAATGTTTATTTTGGAAAGCCAAGTGGTCTTTTAGATCAAGTTGGTACATCATTTGATAGCTTCAACTATATTGATTTCAAGGATGTAGAAAATCCAATTATTCAAACTCTTCCATTCAACTTACCACTAAAATTATTTTTAATAAAATCTGCTGGTGACCACGCAAATTTAACCCCTTTATATGCTGAAATCCCTAGCGCAATGAAAAGATGTGCAAAATTATTAAACAATAAAGAAGTTTTAAGAGAGTGTGAATCAGACGATGTTATTTCTCGAATTGATAAGTTAGAAATTAAAGAAGATGATAAGAAAAAAGCTCGTCATTTCTTCAATGAAAATAATCATGTTTTACTTGCTAAAGAAGCAATTGAAACAAACGATGTTGAAAAATTCTTATCTGCAATTCGTTTAAGCCAAGATTCTAGCAAAAATAATTTAAAAAATACTTTTGTTGAAGGTGAATATGAAGATTCACCACAAAATATTATTGATGTTGTGACCGAATATCTTGGTGATAAAGGCGCAGCTAGAATTCATGGTGGTGGATTTAAAGGAACCGTTATTATCTTTGTTAAAAACGAACACGCAAAAGATTTTAGAAAATTTATTAGTGAAAAATATTCAAAAGAAAGAATATTTGAAGTAACTATTTCTTCAAAAGCTGTTAATTTTAAAAAATTATAATCAATTTAAAATTTAACTACTGGGGATGAATATGAATCTAAGACAGGTTTATATTCTCCTTTTCTTTTTATATATACTATTGTTGATGGGTTGACACAATTTTGATTGTTTTTATATCATTTTAATTGTTGAAAAAGTCCAGATTTTATAATGGTGATATCATTTTTTGATATTATAACTCGAATGAACGATTTAAAACCTACTAAAGATGTACTAGAAACCTACTAGAAACCTACTAGAAATCTACTAGTGATGAAAAATAGAGCTAATTATAGGCATAAATTTTGGACATTTTTTTGTTATAAATCGAATTAATTCGACTTTTTAAAAAATTTATGTGTATAATTGATTTTTCTATTCAATATATTAACTTATTAAATTTTTGGTAATGTGGTACAATTCAAATATTGATTTTTGAGGTATTTATGAATTTGTTAAAGCGTTTTATCCATTATTACAAGCCACATCGATTAATTTTTGCTTTAGATATGGCTTCTTCTTTTTTAGTTGCAGCAATCGGTATATGTTATCCAATTATTACAAGATTAGTTTTAAATGATTTCTTACCTAACAATGATATTAATGGAATTATTGTTGCTTCAGTCATTTTACTTGTAATCTATTTTATTCGAATGGTATTGAGATTTTTTATTCAATATTACGGACATATTATGGGTGTTAGTATGCAAGCAGAAATGAGAAGAGATCTTTTTGTTAAACTTGAAAAGTTACCATATTCATATTATGACAATCATGAAACAGGAAAGATAATGTCTAGACTTACAAACGATCTTTTCGATATTAGCGAATTAGCACATCATGGACCAGAAAATATTTTTATTGCATCCATTACAATAATAACTTCCTTTATCTATTTGATGCTGATTAACTGGATTTTAGGATTAATTTCTCTTGCAATTCTACCAATACTTCTTACTATTAGTATATTTTTTAGAAAAAGAATGAGAAAAGCTTTTAAAGAATCAAAAATTGCAATTGCTGAAATTAATGCCAATATTGAATCTTCAATTAGTGGAATTAGGGTAACTAAAGCCTATACAAATAGTGAAAAAGAAATTGAAAAATTTGACAAATCCAATCAAAAATTTATCAATGCTAGAAAAAGCTGTTTCAAAAGCATGGCATCATTCTTTTCAACATCTCAATTTATTACAGACTTTTTCAATGTTTTAATTATTTTAGGTGGAGGTTTGTTTTTATATTTTGGAAAAATGCAAATTGTCGACATCACAACTTTTATAGTTTCAATTTCACTTTTTATATCTCCAATTAACCAAGTTATTAACTTTACTGAACAATTTCAAAATGGTTCGACAGGATTCCAAAGATTTATTGAAATAATGGATGAAAAAGAAGAAGAACAAAATGAAAATGCAGAAATTTTAGACAATGTTCGTGGAGATATTGAGTTCAAAAATGTAAGTTTTTCATACAATGAAGGAGAAACTATTATTGATAATATATCTTTCAAAATCGACGCAGGAGAAACTATTGCTTTAATTGGTCCAACTGGAGGCGGAAAAACAACAATTTGCCACTTAATTCCAAGATTTTATAACCTAAATAGTGGTGATATTTTAATTGATGGAAAATCAATAAGCAAATTTTCACTAGAATCTTTAAGAAAACACATTGGAATCGTTCAACAAGATGTTTTCTTATTTAATGGCACAATAAAAGAAAACATTTTATATGGAAAACTTGATGCAAGTGATGAAGAAGTGATTGATGCTGCAAGAAGAGCAAATATTTTAGATTTTATTAATTCATTACCTAATGGATTTGAGACTAATATTGGTGAAAGAGGGGTTAAGTTATCTGGAGGTCAAAAACAAAGATTATCAATTGCACGTGCTTTTTTAAAAAATCCTGAGATTTTGATACTTGATGAAGCAACAAGTGCCCTTGACAACACAACTGAATTATTGATCCAAAATAGTCTTAATGAATTATCAAAAGGAAGAACAACGCTAGTTGTTGCTCATAGATTATCGACAATTAAAAATGCAAACGAAATTATGGTTGTAAGTAACGGAAAAATCGTTGAAAGAGGAGATCATGAACATTTAATGGGTGAAGACGGTATTTATAAGTCTTTATACATGCTTCAATTTAAAAATGTTAGTGAAAACGAATTAAACAGCCTTAACAATTTTATAACTATGTTGCGCTAAATTTTTAAAGTATAATAAAAGTGGAGAACGAATCATGATTTATGATGTAATTGATCCAACAATCGTAATTTTTCCTTTTGTTGGCTTTATTTTACTCGGCGTTGCAGCTGTCATATTTATTGTTTTAATTATTTGGCTTATTTTAAAAGCTAAAAAGAAATAATGTTTCAAATATTTGTTAATATCTTTTTGACATTAATAATCGAAACGCTTATCTTTTGTATGGTTTTTCAGAAATACACAAAAATTGACTTACTCTTTGTTGTTTTAGTTAACATTTTTACAAATGTCTGTGGTCAATCTATTTTTTATTTTATCCCATATAATCATTTTTTATATATCGTTGTTGAGCTATTTGTTTTTATTGTTGAAGCTGTTTTGTTTGTCTTATTTTTTAAAAGAATTAATATGATAAATTTTGCGATATTTTCAAATTTATTTACTGCTTCAATTGGATTTTTACTTGCTCAAAATCAAGAAGAAACAATTGAATATTTATATCCATTTTGTGGATTAATCATCTTTGGAATATATATTTACTTTGATATTTTATGCAAGAAAAAGTTAGTTTAAAGAATAGCAAAAATTTTAGAATTTACAAAAAATACTTGGGTTTTGCAGGGTTTTTTCATTTTCTTGTAGATTTTTTGCCAATTTCAATCCTATATTTATTCTACAAAAATGACACTGATTTTGGAGTATTAATTGTTATTTATAATTTACTTGCGTTTGCCACTCAGCCATTCTTGGGCTACATAATTGATAAGTTAGAAAACAAGAATTTTTACGCATCAGTTTTATCAATTTTTATGTCATTAACAGGAGCAGTTTTAGCTGATACAACCTTCGTTTCTATAGCTTTTCTTGGATTAGGAAATGCATTGTTCCACGTAAGTTTTGCAAAGACTGTTTTGAAAAATGCTAGATCAAATTTTCCTCTTGGCTTTTTCATTTCATTTGGTGTTTTGGGTTTAGGATTGGGGTTCACATTTTATTCAAAATTTTTAATTAATTTATTTATTGTAATCGGTTTTTTAACGCTCATTTTCTTTTTTGCGACATACAAAAACGCAAAAATTGAATGCAATTATAGTGAGGATAGTGAAATTAAAAATAGGAAATTGATTATTCCTTTATTTATTTTAGTGATTATTTCTATTTCATTGCGTGCTGGAATTGGAAAAGTAACTCCATCAATTGAATTATTTTATTCATATTTAATAGTTTGTATTGTTTCATTTGTGGGAAAAATGTGTGGAGGTTTATTTAATAGGAAATTTGCGTTAATTATAAGCTTGATTTTATCTACTTGTTCTTTGTTTTTTATAAATCAAGATATTTTTACTCTTATTTTTATCTTTTCAATAAATTTATTAATGCCAACAACGTTAGATTATTTACGAAAGATTTTTAATAATTATGAAGCGTTTAGCTTAGGATTAAGTGCATTTTTTCTACTCGTTCCAATTTATTTAATTATGATGTTTGAAGCTATTGATAAGAAATTGCTTTTTGTTATATTTGTTTCAATTCACCTATTAATACTCATAATTTTGATAATTTTTGAGAAATTTTTCATGAAAAAAGAGGCATAAGCCTCAATTATTTCTTTTCTAGATTTAATTTTTTATCCCACTCAATAAGTTGTTTTTTCGTTGGAACAAATACATAATCAATGTTTCTTCCAAGTTCGTTGTAGTCAAAGCCATAACCAACTAAGAATTTGTTTTGATTAATGATTGCGCCAGAAATATCAGGTTGAAGATTTACTTTTCTTAAAGGTTTTTTATCCACTAAGCAAACAATCTTGATTGATCTTGGATTGTAATTTAATTGGATATATTGTTTTAGATAATTAAGAGTTAAACCTGTATCAATGATATCTTCAACAATGACGACATCTTTTCCTCTAATATCTTCGCTGATATCTTTTTTTAAATGGATGACACCTGTTGATGATGTACCACTATAACTTGTGACTTGAATAAAATCAGTTTTTAAATCAAATGTACATTTTTTAATTAAGTCCATCATAAAAGGCAAGGCACCTTTTAATACACCAATAAAAACTGGAATTGATGTTGAGTTTGAAAACTCTTCGTTTAATTTATCTGCAACCCTTTGAACAATTGAGTTAATATCTTCTCTTGTAAATACAATTTCACATGCACTCATATCCCTATCCTCGCGAATAAATATATATTATTTATTTATGATTTTATTCTCAAGTTAAAAGGAAAATTTGACACTTATTTAATTTAAAATTAATGATTATTTTTTGGACTGAAAAAAATGAAATAATTATTTAGATTTTTAGAAATTTTTAACTGATTTAGTGATATAATCAAAAAGCAAATCGGAGGAAATATGAATATAATAAAAAGATTAGAAGAAGATCTAAATTTAGATGGCAAGCGAATCGAAGCTGCTATTAAATTAATCGATGAAGGAAACACAATCCCTTTTATTGCTCGTTATAGAAAAGAAGTCACAGGAAACATGAACGATGATGAGTTAAGAAGACTTTTTGAACGCTTAACTTATCTTAGAAGTTTAGAAGAAAGAATGAATACTGTCATTTCTTCAATTGAAGAACAAGGAAAAATGACAGATGAACTTAAAAATCAAATTGAGAAGGTCAAAACTTTAAGTGAACTTGAAGATATTTATCGTCCTTATAAGCCAAAAAAGAAGACAAGAGGATCAATAGCAAAAGAAAAAGGACTTGAACCTCTAGCTAAATTCATTCTTGAAGAAAATACTTCGATAAATTTATATGAAAAAGCAAAAGAGTTTATATGTCCTGATAAAGGCGTAAATTCTATTGATGATGCAATAAATTATGCAAAAGATATCATTGCAGAAATTATTAGCGATGACCCTGAAATTAGAAAATTAATTAAAGCAGAAATTAACGAAAAAGGCAGAATTTCATCAAAAGAGGTAAAAACTGACGAGAAAAACACTTATGAAATGTACAAAGATTACTCAGAAAGTGTCAAATCAATACCACCTCACAGAATTTTAGCCTTGAATCGTGGCGAGAATGAAAAATGTTTAAAAATTACAATCGATTATAATGAAGATAAAATTATCGGATGTATTTTGAACAAATATTCGCACAAAAAATCATTCTTTGAGATTTATGAATCGATTGTTAATGATTCATTTAAACGATTGATTAAACCAAGTGTTGAAAATGAAATCAGAAATGAATTATTTGAAAGAGCAAGCGAAAAATCTTTTGAAGTTTTTAAAAAGAATTTAAAGTCACTTCTCATGTATCCACCTCTAAAAGGAAAAGATATTTTAGGTTTTGACCCAGGTTTTAGAACTGGTTGTAAATATGCTCTTATCGATAAACTTGGCAATCCAAACATGAAGGTTATTGGCGTAAGTTATATAACTGCAAATTCTAAAGAACAAATAGAAAGAAGCAAGGCTGAACTTGTCACATTATTTAAAAAACATCATATAGATTACATTGCTTTAGGTAATGGAACAGCAAGTAGAGAAAGTGAAGAAGTATTATCTTCTATAATTAAGGAAAATAACTTAAATATAAAAATTTATATCGTTAATGAAAGTGGAGCTTCTGTTTATAGCGCTTCAAAACTTGGTGAAGAAGAATTCAAAGAACTACCTGTTGAAAAAAGAAGTGCAATTTCGCTCGCTAGAAGATTAATGGATCCACTTAGTGAGCTAGTTAAAATTGACCCAAAATCAATTGGAGTTGGACAATATCAACATGATTTAGACCAAAAAAAGCTTGGGGAAGTCTTAAGTGGTGTTGTTGAAGATTGTGTCAACAGTGTTGGCGTAAATTTAAATACCGCAAGCGTTTCATTATTAAAATATGTTAGTGGTATTAATAAATCTATTGCAAATTCAATCTATGATTATCGTTTAGCTCATGGTGAATTTAAAAATAGAAAAGAATTATTAAATGTTCCAAAACTTGGTGAAAAAGCATTCACTCAATGTGCTGGATTTTTAAGAATTATTGATGGAAACGAACCTCTTGATAATACAAGTGTTCACCCTGAAAGCTATCCAATAGCAAAAGAAATTATTAAAGAGACAAAAATCGATCTATTAACAGATGATGAAGAAACATTGAAATTAAAACTTTCGTTATTTAATAAAGATAAATTTTTAAATTCTCATCAAGTTGGTATGTTAACTTTAAACGATATTATTGGCGAATTATTAAAACCAGGAAGAGACATCAGAGATGATGTTAAAATTGTTGAATTAGATAATTCAGTTAAGAAAATTGAAGATTTAAAAGTTGGCATGATTTTAACAGGAACCGTAAGAAATATTGCTGATTTTGGGGCATTTATTGATATAAATGTACATCAAGATGGCTTAGTTCATATCAGCGAAATTTCTTCAAAATACATTAAACATCCAAGTGAAATATTATCAATCAACGATATTGTAAAAGTTAAAGTAATTTCTGTTGATGTTCCTAAAAAAAGAATTGGTTTATCTATTAAACAAGCAAAATAATTTTTGATAATTAAGTGCAACTAACTTGAAAAAAATATTTCTAATCGGTAAAATTTAATTGATTTAATCATTTAATTGATTAAGGAGGTTTTTATGAAAAAATATAGATGCTTAATTTGCGGTGTCGAATTTGAAAGCGACGAAGCTGAACCAGTATGCCCAGTTTGTGGAGCAACAGGTAGTGATATTGAAGAAGTTGAAGGAGAATAATCAAATGGCAAATCGTTACGAAGGTACAAGAACCTTAGAAAACTTAAAAACAGCTTTTGCTGGAGAAAGCCAAGCAAGAAATAAATACACATATTTTGCTAGTGTTGCTAAAAAGGAAGGATATGAACAAATTGCTGCTATCTTCCTTGAAACAGCTGACAACGAAAAAGAACACGCAAAATTATGGTTTAAAGAGTTAGGCGAACTTGGCAATACTGCTGAAAACTTAAAACATGCTGCTGAAGGCGAAAATTATGAATGGACAGAAATGTATAAAGAATTCGCTGATGTTGCAGAAGAAGAAGGATTCAAAGATCTCGCAATTAGATTCAGATTAGTTGCTGAAGTCGAAAAGAAGCACGAGGAAAGATACAACGCACTTTTAAAGAATGTTGAACTTTGTGAAGTCTTCAAAAAAGATACTGGAATCCAAATTTGGAAGTGCAGAAATTGTGGCTATATTTATGTTGGAACAGAAGCTCCAAAACTCTGCCCATGCTGCTTACACCCTCAATCATTCTTTGAATTAGAAGCAAAAAATTATTAATTAATTTAAAAAATTGATGATTTAAAATCCTGGAAATTCCAGGATTTTTTAATTGTTTTAAAGAAAATAGCTGAGTTCTGCAGGGTTTTTGAAAAATTTTTAATTGATAAACAATTTTTTAAAGTGTATTTTTGCTTTAGGCTGGTTTGAAAACCATTTATAGTTTGCTATAATCTAGCCAAGAAACAAAAAGGATATTTATTATGAATGTAAAGTATGCAGTAATACCTTGTGCTGGTAAAGGCACAAGATTTCTTCCTATTACCAAGGGTGTCGCAAAGGAAATGTGCCCAATTGTTGATAGACCAACTCTTGATTATATTGTTCAAGAATGTGTTGATGGCGGTATAACAGATATAGTTTTTATTGTCTCAAGAGACAAAGATGATATCAAAAAATTTTATACTCGTGATGAAAGATATGAACAAGAATTGATTGCTGGAAATAAAGAAGAATTTGCTAAATCAATTAGAGATATCACAACGAAAGCTAACTTTCATTATGTTATCCAAGAAGAACAATTAGGTTTAGGTCATGCTGTTTTGTTAGCAAAAGAAATTGTAAAAGATGAAAACTTTGTTGTTTGTTGCGGAGATGACATTTGTACCTACTCAAACGACGCTCCAGTAAAACAACTTGTCGATGCTTTTATTAAAACAAACGGCCATACAGTTGTTGGTGGACAAAAAGTTGCTCACGAAAATATTTGTAAGTATGGATCGATGGGGATTGAAAAACAATTAAGCGATAGACTTTATAAAATTAATAAAATCATCGAAAAACCAAAACCAGAAGAAGCACCAAGCGATTTAGCTTCTTTAGGAAAATGGGTTTTTAATGCAAGAATTTTTGATGAATTAGAAAACACGCCAAGAGGAAAAGGCGGAGAGATTCAATTAACTGATGCAATCGATCGATTAAGAGAAAAAGAAGATGTTTATTTTTATGATTTTGATGGAAAAAGATACGATTGCGGCGATAAATTAGGATATATTGAAGCAATTATTGATGTTGCTTTATCAAGGGACGATTTAAAAGACGGAGTTATTGAGCATATTAAGTCGCTAAATATTAAATAAATATCGAATTAATTCGATAAATTTTATAATATAATTTCATTTTTTGACTTCTTTTTAATGCATAAAAAAGTTTAATTTTTTCTTTACTTATAGTTCTTAAATATATAGAATATTTAAGACACTAATCTAAAAAATTAAAGTCCCGGTAAGATTTTTATTTTTAGGAGGATAGTGAGATGAATCGTGAAACTACAAAAACTACAAGTTTAAAGAAGGAAGAAATTACTCGTAAGTGGTATATCGTAGATGCAACTGATAAACCACTTGGTAGATTAGCAAGTGAAATTGCTGTTTATTTAATGGGTAAAGAAAAACCATCTTGGACACCAAACCAAGATTGTGGAGACTACATTATTGTAATTAATTGTGAAAAGGTAAGTGTTAGTGGTACACACAAACCTTTAAACAAAAAATATTATAATGTCAGCGGCTACAATGGCGGTATGAGAATAAGAACTTTAAAGGATATGCTTGAAAAATATCCAGAAGAATTATTCGAAAGAGTCGTATGGGGTATGTTACCAAAAGGTAGACTTGGTAGACAAATGTACAAGAAATTATTTGTTTACAAAGGCGAAGAAGGCAAAACAAGACATGTCGCTCAAAAACCTGAGGAATTAACCTTTAAAAGTTTAGGAGGTAAGAACTAATGGCTACAGTAAAGTCATATTACGGAACTGGTAGAAGAAAATCTAGTGTTGCTAGAGTTTATGTCAAACCAGGTAAAGGAACAATTACTGTCAATGGAAGAGATGTCAGAGACTATTTCCCACACGAAACATTAGTAATTGATTTAAAACAACCTCTTGTATTAGTCGGCGCTTCTGAAAAATTTGATGTTGAAGTTTATGTCAAAGGTGGCGGTTACACAGGACAAGCTGGTGCTATAAGACTTGGTATTGCTCGTGCTTTACTTGAAGCTGGTGAAGACAGAGGAACATTAAAAGTTAATGGAATGTTAACTCGTAATCCAAGAGCTAAAGAAAGAAAGAAATACGGTCTTAAGAAAGCTAGAAGAGCTCCTCAATTCTCAAAACGTTAATTGGGAATCTTCTCAAAATTTGTTTCACATTGGAACCTCAGAAATGGGGTTCTTTTTTTACAAAAAAAGCGTTTATTTAAACGCTTAATTTAATTTTTATATATTGATATTTTACAAAAATAGTAGAGTTCTGCAGGGTTTTTAATAAATTTGTCCGTTATAGTTTAGAGCGCCAGTCATTCCTTCAGACCCTCTATTGACCTTGAAAATATTAGTTGCAGTTTCTTCTTCTCCTGTTCGATATTCAAGATTAGCAGTGTTTGGATCACTGTTAAATGCATCAATAAAAGTTCCAAAATTATTCATTGCGTTATCATAATTTAATTGGTTGCTGACTGTGAATTCGTTATTTGTGGCATTTAATTCAAGTTCAAATAGATTTAAAATAACTTTTGCTGCTAATGAAATAGATGTTAATTTATAATTTTCATCATGATTTAATGTAATTGTTGCAGAGAAAACATCAACAAAGGCTTTGTATGCTGCATCAATAACCCAAGAATTTCCAGAATGAGTCATTGTTTTTAACATATTTAAAGGTTCAGCGCTCATATCGCCAAATTGTGCTGAATATTCTAATACTTTTTCATAATCCTTATGACTATTAAAAATTAGAACAAATAAGTAATAAAAAATATTTTTCACGAAATCATCGCTTGTAGATTTGAAGTAGTCCAAATCAACCGCATTATAAGCACTTCCATCTTTTGACCAAATACCAAAAAGACCTTTTTTCTGCTTTTGGACACTTAAATTCCTTATTTGTTTAATATATACATCTGTTCCTTTTATATATATAAAGGTTTCAAATTTCTTTGTGGTTTCTTTATATCTAGTTTTATCAACTTCATCGACTGTAATTTCCTCGCCCTCGTTACCGACGAAATAAAGCAAAGCATCTACTAAGTTAACATCATTTTCATTTTTTATATCGCTAACACGTAAATAAATATGGATGTCTAAATTTCGTCCTTCAAGGCCTGTAATTGTTCCTGCTAAACGAGAAACTTTTAAATTAAATGTTCCGCTTATGTAATATTTCCTTGTGTCACATGTCTTGATTGCCATCTTAACCAAAATTGGCAAATCAGCTAAATCAACAAATGGAGTTGCAGAACCTTTTTCGTTAATATCAAGGTTACCAATCTTTAAATTTGATAAATTATCACCAGGATTTTTTACATATAATTTGAATGTTCCAAAATTATCGCCAATCTTTAAATTTTCAACTCTTAAAGAAAATAAAGCATTGTTTGATATATTATCATCGCTAAAATCAACAACAATTGTAAAAGGAGATGAAAAACTATCACTTATTGATGATAAATCAACTTTTAATCTTATTGTGTTATCAATTGGATAATAATTTGCTGAATCGTTTGTAAAATTGTCGCCTGCAATATCGTAATCATCAGGAAGTGAGACGATTCCAGCTAATTTATTAATATTAAAAGAGACCTCTTCTTTAGCTTCTTTTGCTGAAGAAGATAAAGAAGAAGTACCTGTTAATAGTTTAAGAATTGTTTCAATTGAGGAGACATAACTGTACAAAATATTGTTCTCATTTGCAGTATCGTCTCCAAATTCTTGAAGAATTTTAATCGATTCCATTACGGATTTTTCTTTGTATGTATAAGCATTTAAATTTCCAAGGCTTGAATCGACATAATGAAAATTGATGCCAAAATCGGATGTATCATTGGCACCTTCGATCTGTTCTAACCTCAAATTAACTGAACTTGACGAGCCATCGTTTGGGTTAGAAATTGCAAATCTAGCAGCACCAACCCCCTGATTGATGCTGCTTTGATCTAGTAAACGGTTCTCTTGAAAACCTATGGATAAGGCCAAATCAATTTGTTGATTGAAATTAGCTATTGACTCAACCCTAATTCCTGGGAGTGGTTTCTTCGGTTGTAACTTTTCCTGAACCTGAGAATGAGTTGAAATAATCGCCAGTTAATAAATTAACGATTGCATCAACTGAAGAATCAGATTCTTTATATTTTGAATATTCTTCTGCAGTTAAACCTGTAAATTCATTATAATTATCGAAATTTAAACTAAATTTGATATTTTCATATTCAAGATTTAATGCAGTAATTGCATAATCTTCTGTTGAATTTGTTTCATTTTTCGAGAATGCAATTGTAATAAATTTAGATTCTGTTCCTCCAAATAAACTTGTGTCAATCTTAACAAGCGTAACGTCGTTTGAGTTATTTTCTCCGCCACTAATGATAATTTTATTTGTATCAAGTTCTGTACTTAAAACGTTCCAAAGTGATCCGTTTGAGAAATCTAACATTTCGGATAATGTATCACTCATTGTACCAAAAATCTCATCTGTAATATTTGTTGAATCTGATGAACTTGATTCATCACCGCTTGATTCGATTAATGATGAAACTGCATCAAACATATTTATCATTGATTGAGTTTTTAATGATAATCTAGTTTTGTAGTTTGGATTTTGTGAATAATATTGGAAGAATAATGTTTGATCAACGTCACTAACAGGTTGATAGTTGAGTTGGAAATGGTGTTCGACATCATTTACTCTACCTTGGACACCTAATTCATAAGTTCCAAAGTTTCTACCAGCAATATTATCTTTAGGATTTGCAAATTCATTTGATAAATCAGCTTTAATAGAACCACTTAAATTAACATCAAAATCATCTTGAGCATATTTTAATGTGTATGAAGCACTAAAATGTTTTTGTTCAATAGCTGTACCAATATTTTTGAAGAAATTAATTGGTTGCTTGAAATCAACATAAGTATTTGCGTTTTCTAAATCGATAGCTTCAAGAATGTGTTGATCTTCAGCTAAATCGAACATAACTTCGTTGATATTGAGTTTTAAGGAAGCTGTATCAAGGTAAAGTTGTTCAGTTTGTGAACCTTCTGGTCCAACTAATCTATTTTTTCTTTGAATTGGGATGTTTTCGATTACTAAATCTTTGATTAATGTTGAGTCTTTACTTCCCTTATAATTCATTTTTAGATTAACAACAACATCTTCAAACTCAAATGGAATATTTAAATTTAAACCTTTTGCTTTAATTCCAATGTTGATTGTGTGATATTCTTCACCATCAATTGTTGAAGTTTCAAGTGTAATTTTGTCTAAGATTTCTTTATATTTGTAAAATTCACCATTAATAATATCACCAATAACAGTGTCATTTAAAATATCGTTTGCATTATCAAACATAGTCGAGAAATCAAATGATTGATCATCCATTAAAGAAGCAAATGGTGTCATCATGTCATTTATATCGTCTGTATTAATGTAAGCTTTGATTGGATTAGCAACATCTTTGTTTACGCTTACATAAACACCACCTTTTTGGAGAAGAGTTGTTGATGCAATGTTATTTTCATCGATAGAAGTTGAATTTATTGCTGGTTGATAAACGACATCAATTTGATTTGCGTTTGCCATGTTTTTATCAAGAGAAATAGAGTAAATTCCATTTTCAAATCCATCATTAACATTTGCTTTTAATGAGCCAACAAAATCATGTGAATATGTAGGTTCGCTTGCAATTGTTCCTCTTGCTGTAGCAGTTGAAGCAGTATATTCATACTCATCAAATGAAACTTCAAAACCAAAATCATATTCTTTTGCATCCATCAATTTTGCTACTGTGTAAAGAATATTTGGTGCTGTATCTAAATTATTTGAATAATAATCTTCAATTGTTGTTTGATCGTTTACAAAACTTGAAATGCCTTCTTTATAACTATCAAAGTTGTTTATTGAATCGTTTGATCCACTGATACCGTTCATTCTGATTGAAGAAGTTGATAAATTGATAACCATATCATCGCTTGCGCCATCTTCAAGTTGAGGTACTTTGAAATCAACAAGTTTCATGTTGGTTAATTGACCTGATTCATCACAGAAAAGTGTAATTTTTAAATCGCTTTCAAAATTTTCACCAAGTAATGAACCTGGAACTTCAATATCATAGCAATATTTTGAACCATCCGTTGAATCAGCAGGTGCTAGATATTGTGAACCAGCAAGTGAACCGCCAATTGAGCCAATCATTGGAAGTAAATTTAAAATATCAATTGCTAAAATTTGGTCAATAATGTCATTTAAAGCTTCTTTTTGTTCATCATTTAAGAATAACTTTACGACATCAAGGCTGTTTGTAATAAATTGACCTGAAACAGTGTAACCAGTTTCATTCCATTCAAGATAAATTTTATCGTTTCCAGGAGCATAAATTCTCATGTCTTCATTTAACATTTGTGTTGTTGAAGAAATAGTTGCTCCATCTTCAGCATATTTATCTTCTTTGAGTTGGATGTTGATGTTGCCACCAAATTTTGTTGTTAGATCTGCTGTTGAAGGAAGTTCTTGTCCATCGCCTGTATTTCCAGTGAAATCTTTCATGAAGTTTAAATAATTAGCACCACCTGTAAATGTGAAGTCTAAATTTAAACCAACTTTTGTCATATTTGCGATAGAAACATGTAAATCATTAATTGTTAAATCAGCAGCAGTGATGTTTTCAAATAATTTTGATTTTACAAGATCTTCTGGTTCTTCATTTCCGCCATTATTATCAACAATTCCACCAGGTTGATTTGCAGTTGAATCGCTTGGTTTCATAAAGAATAAAGTGGATGATGCACCAATTGCTGATATTAAACCAAATAATGCAACTATTGTTATGTTTTTTATCGTTTTTTGACTGTAATTTTTCTTTTTCATAAAAATACCTCGTTTTGCTATTATAGGATATAGTAAAAATCTAAGATAATCAACAAAAATAGGCTTTTTTGTACATTAAAAAGTATTATTTTTGCAACAAAAAAATTTATTTTGTTTATTTTCGTGAATTTAAAAATTCTAAGTTTGTTGTTTTCGCTTCTTATAATAGCGATAAATTCGCTTAATTATGACGGTTAAAATTATAAAGCCAATAGCACATAAAATTGTTAAAAGATAACCCATTGAGTCAATAAACATGTCTTGGACAGTGCAGTATCTTCCAGGTGTGATGGATTGAATTAATTCACTTGAAATAGCTAAAAATACGCCAAGCATAAAAGATCCAAGAAGTGCAAATACTCTGTATAAGTTTCTGTTAAATGCTAAAAGAATGAAGAATACACTAAAAACAGCTGTTACAGCAAATAATCCAAAATGACCTAGAGATTTTCTGATTATATAACCTAATTGAGTATATGTGAAAAATGTATTACGTAAAACTTTAATTTTTATGTATTTTGTGTAATTTGTTAAAGAATCTCCTTTGCCAAAACTAACTTTTATCCAGTCATCGCCAATGTAAGATGTAGTGATAGAACCAGATTTATCTATTGAAATAACTGTATCTTTGACTTCGTTGCCATAGTAATCAACGTGAGAATATGAAATATCTGATGAAGTTGTACTGCTTAAAGGACTAATTTGTAGATTGTATGGACGGCCATAATCAAGTTCAGCTTCATAAAATAGGTGATTTCCCGCATCATCTTTGACTTCTTTTAATGATAGTGGATTAAAACCTGTATCAGTTTTTTCAATTATAAAATCAGAAGCTATATTCTTAACCTCGATTTCTTTTTCAATTTTGATGTTTGGATTATCATTCGATAATATTGAGATTGTACATTTTCCTGTCTTATTTGCTTTTGCAATGCCACTTTTTTGAGAAATTTTAATAATTTCTTCATCGCTTGAGTAGAACGAAACATCTTTGTGCGTTGCATCTTCATTTAAAATAGGGATAGCTTTAAATTGTGTATTTATAGCAACTTTGTCAAATTTTTCTGTTGGAGCAGTATTTATTGTTGTTTCGCCAAGAACTTCAAATTTCATGCTAAAACTATCTAACTTAATTGGAATGTATAAAACATCAACATAGATTTTTACACTAAAATCAGGATAGTTGCGACTTGCCAATTTTATATATAAATCATTTGTTTCACTAGCTTTTATACCGATAATTGTTGATGTATCTTCAATTTTGTAAACAGAATTATCATTGTTAAATATTTCAAAAGTAAAATCATTTTCAATATTTATCAATTCACTTGTGCCATCTTTAAAAGTTTGGTTGTAGAAGGAATTTAAGCTAAAAGTCATTGCTTCTTCACGATTTAATGTGATTCTTGTAGGAATATCTGAAAAATCATACTCAGTTTCATTAATCATGAGTTTTGCATAATTGACTAGATAAGGCATAACTTTGAATTCGTAAACCTTTTTTGTTGAATTTTCATAGCCAAGTAAAGTGTCTTCGATTTGACTGTAAATTGTAATGCTTAGATTTCCTTCCTTTTTAGGGACTAAAGATAATGTACCTGTTTCTTCATTTGTAAAAATTTCAACTTTTTCCCCATCATCAATCTTATATAAAATTTTCGAATTTTCTAAATAATTGTCATCTTTTATGTTTGACCCGCTTGCAGTAATTTTTCCTTGGAAGAAACTTTTATATTCATGATCCAAAATCAAAGTATTTTCTTCTTCATTATTAAATTTTAAAAGTTTGATATCAGTTATTTTTGAGTCAGAAGTGGCATTTTCATATGTAAAGTTGATTTGTACGGATTCATTTAAATTCTTGTCAGGGTAATATTTAACGTATCCGCCGACTACAAGATTACTTAATGGCTGGAGTTTAATTGTTGAATATGACTTTGAAATAATCTTAAACGTGGAGCTGATATCAGGATCAATTTCCCATTTAAAATTCTTTAAGTCATATTCCTTATATTTAAATGAGTCGATGAATTTTACTTGTATATTTGCATCATCTTTAATGATGTAATCTTTGGCTTCATATTGAAGATATTTTGTGTAATAAAATTCATAATTTTGCTGCGTTTGTTTAACATGATTAAAGTTTATTTTTAGCAGTTTTTTGAATGTTATTTTCGTTGTCGTTTCTATTTTTTTATCATATGAAATTTTAACATTTGATGTGAAATCATCAGAAGTATTAACATTAGAATTTGAAGTATTCAATGATACTACAAATTGAAAAAACCCTGCAGAAATCAACTCTTTTTTTGAAATTGAAAAGAAACCAGGATTTTTGTCGAATTTAATTTCTAGTAATTCTTCATCAAATGGGGCGTGAATTGAGTCGTAATTTAATGCAATTTTTAAAGATGTTTGATTTAGTGAAATTACCCCTAAATCATCCTTAACTGATAAAGAATTTATTTCATAATTTATGGACTCCAAAGGTTGTACATTTACGTGTAATGTTGTATACACTTTTTCATTGCTTATATACGTTACAAAAATATCACATTGCCCTGGAGAAATCGCTTTAATTAAGCCATAACTTTCGTCTACTAGAGCGATATTTGGATCACTTGATGAATATTTAATTCCAATATCAGTAGCATTTGTTGGTTCATATGATGCATTTGTTTGGTACGTGTCGCCTTCATATAACGTTATATCGCTTTCTTCTAATTGAATGGAAGTTATATAAATATCTTCTACCTTAAAAGGATATGAATGTTTTAACTCTTCTTTTGTGGTTGACACTGCATTAATTATGACTTCACCAGCTTTTAAGAATGATATTTTTTTCTCTTCTGAATTAATTTTTGCAATTTCTTCATTACTTGATGTAATATTTAACCCAATAAATGAAGTGCTGCTTGGCTCAAATACCGTCTCGTAAGTCAAAATATCGCCTGGATTATATGTATCTTTATATTGTTCATTGCTAAAAGAGAGATTAAAATCATGAATATCAACAATTGTGTTGCTGTCATGATTGCTATCGATAACATCTTGAACAATATTTGTGATTGCATTTGATTTATCAGCACTAGATGTTCCATCAACGGCGCTTTCAGCTAAAATAACTGCTGCGCAAGTTAAAAACATCCCAAGTGAAAGCCGCTTAAAAAAACCTTTAACTGTAATTCGCCTCATAATTAATAAAGTTATAAACTTATGTCTTTTAAAATTGTAGCGAAAAAGAAATATTTGGACAAACTTTTTCTCATTGTATATAATTTTAATGCTTGCCCTGATGGCGAAACTGGTATACGCGCTAGACTTAGGATCTAGTGAGGAGACTCGTGCAGGTTCAAGTCCTGTTCAGGGCACCATTTATTATTAATAGGAAAAATATTTTAATGACTTTACTAAAAAATATTAATCCGTTAAATTATCTAATTAATAAAAACAAATTTGTTGCGTATGGTCTTTTTAAATCAATGAAGTCTAGTTTAATTGGACTTCTTTTTGTCTGAGCGAAGCGAGTAAAACCCCCAGATAGTCTGGGGGTTCGGTAGAACTTAAAGTTTTGAGTCTAATAAAAAAATCCCTACAATATTGATAACGCGCCAACGTTAGAATATTGAAAGGAGATTTATGTCTATAGACAATTTAAGTTTAGCACACACATGTTGGAATTGTAAGTATCACATAGTGTTTGCACCAAAATATAGAAGACAAGTGTTCTTCAAAGAGAAAAGAGCAGATATTGGAAAAATATTGAGAAAATTATGTGAATTTAAAAATGTAAATATTGTAGAAGCGGAAATTTGTCCAGATCACGTTCACATGCTTGTGGAAATTCCTCCAAAAATGTCTGTTTCAGGTTTCGTTGGGTTTTTGAAAGGTAAATCAAGTCTGATGATATATCAAAAGTGGGGGAACATGAAATTCAAATATAGAAACAGACAATTTTGGTGTCGAGGTTTTTATGTCGACACTGTCGGCAAAAATACCGAGAGAATTAAAGAATATATCAAAAATCAATTGAAAGAAGATGCAGAAC
>JAQXNS010000056.1 GCA_029098125.1 bacterium | reverse complement strand
TAAATAAATCAAAAAAGAAAAAAAGGTCTTGCAAATGGTAATTTTTTTGAAAAACCCTGCAAAACCCCACTATTTTTAAAAAATAAAATCGTCTACATATTAGAGAATGTTAAAAACATCCATTAAATTATCAATAACTGGGACTCCAATTTTTTCAAGTATTTTTCTTGAATTATGTCCTTTAGAGTATAAAACTGGTTTTAATCCAATAGCACTTGCAACCTCAAAATCATGTTCTGTATCGCCAATCATAATAGATTCACTAACATTGATATTGTGTTCTTTAATATAGTCTCTTCCGTAATCTAATTTAGTATGAGCCTCAATGTTTGTGCTTGCGATTATCCCATCAAAATAATTGTAAATTCCGAAATATTTAAGTTGACTAATTAAAAGATTGATTTCGCTTGCACTATAAATGTAAACTTTATACCCATTTTCTTTTAATTTTTTTAAAGTAACTTCAACATCATCGAATAATTTTGAATCTTTTAAAAACCTTTCAGTATATTCATTCATGAATTCAGCATTTAATTCACTAAAATTTATTTTAGTAAGGTCAAATCCTGATTTTTTGTAATAATTAATGACTGGAAAACAAAAATTATCTAAATAAAACTCTTTTGTAACGGCGTTTAAACCTCTTTGGACTAATAATTTGTTTTCTATATCTAGTGTTAAATCAATATCATCAATCAAAGTTCCATTAAAATCAAAAAATACGTTTTTTATCATTAGATTGACTCCATTGCCTTCTCAATATCATCAATTTCTTTAATAATTTTACCACTTAGGACATAGCTTCCATCATCAGTAACTAAAATATCGTCTTCAATTCTGATTCCAATACCTAATTCTTTAATATATAAACCTGGTTCGTCTGTAATGACATTTCCACTGACTAATGGTTCTTCTCTTATAGAAGGATCATGAGTATCAAGACCTAAATGGTGTCCGATTGAATGGAAGTAATATTTTCTAACTTCACTTTCATTTTCAATTAAACCAAGTTTTAATAATCCTTCAGCTAAATTTTTAGTAGCAATATCATTTAATTCTTTTAATGTAACGCCAGGTCTAACTGATTCTGCAACTAATTTGTTTGTAGCTAAAACAAGATTATAAATATCTTTTTGTCTTTGTGAAAATTTACCGTTTGCTGGATATGTTCTAGAAATATCACCACAATAATAGTTATTTTGAGATCCTAAATCAAACAAAACTAAATCTCCATCAGCAATCTTTGAGGAAGCATTTGGATAATGTAAACATGTAGCATTTACACCACTTGCACAAATTGTTGGAAAACTTAATTCTGAATGGTCATTATCTTGAATTGTGTAATAAAAAAGTGAAGATAATTGATATTCATATTTACCTGGTTTTAAATTTTTAAGAATTTGTTTTAATCCAATATTTGTTTTTGAAATTGCATCTTTTAATTCCTCAACTTCAGCGCTTGATTTAACCATTCTTAAACGAATTATTTCATTGTAAATATTTAAAACAGTAACCCAAGGATAATTTAATTCAAAAATTTCTAAATAATCTTTTGTAGTTTTAAAATTATCTAGCATATTTTGAGGTTCTAAATCTAAATAAATTGTGGAGATTCTCTCAACTCCAATTTTTTTACGAGTGATAATTGTATTTATTTCGCTTTGGAAAGTATTTAAGTAGAAAATATTATTAATTCCGCTTTTCTTTTTAGCTTCATCAACTCTTAATCTTTTACCTGTCCATTTTTCTTTTACTTCATCATATTCTGAAATAAACAAAGATTCGTTGATTGCTTTATCTTGTTTTGAAACAACAAGGATTGATCCTTCTTGTTCAATACCAGTTAAATAATAAAAATTTTTATTAATTGTAAAAGGATATGTTTCATCAGCACTCCTTTTAACGCTTACTCCAGCAAAAAGAATTAAAACAGAGTTGTCTTTTAATTTGTCATATAATTTATTTCTTCTTGTAATAAATTCTTGTACTTCTATCATATTTTAAATACCTAAACCTTTAATTTTTTCAACAGCACCATAAATTTCATTTAATTCGACACATTCAACATTACCACTATCGACTAGAGTTGAAACACCTTCTTTAATTGGGAGTCGACCTAAAATTTCAATGCCAGTAGATTTTGATAAGTCATCAAGTCTACTCTTTCCATAAATTTCAATTTTTCTATGGCAGTCTGGACATTCAACATATGACATGTTTTCAATCATACCTAAAATTGGAATATTCATCATTTTTGCCATATTTATAGCTTTTTTGACAATTAAACTGACCAAATCTTGAGGTGAAGTGACAATAATAATGCCATCAAGTGGTATTGATTGGAAAGCTGTAAGAGTTACATCACCAGTTCCAGGTGGCATATCAATTAATAAAACATCTAATTCTCCCCAAGCAACAGTAGAATAAAACTGTCTCATTAAACTTGTAATTAATGCACCTCTCCAAATTATTGGGTCGTCTTCATGCTCTAACATTAAATTTGTTGAGATAATTTTGATTCCACTTTTTGTAACTGCAGGCACGATTAATTGATCTTCATCTCCATAAGCACTTGTGTGCAAGTTGAAAGATTTTGGAATTGATGGACCAACAATATCACCGTCAAGAATTCCAACATTATAACCTTCTTTGTTTAGATATGAAGCAAGTAAACTTGTTACAAAAGATTTTCCAACACCACCTTTGCCACTAACGACTGCGATGGTTTTCTTAATATTTGATTTTTTATTTTGCTTTTCTTTTTGAATTCCTTTATGTTCACAGTTTTCACCACAAGCTGAACAGTTTCCTGAACAACCATGTTCTTCAACATATGCTTCTTTTGTACTCATCCTATTTCCTCCATATACATATATTCAATTTTTCCGATAATTTCTAACTTCCCATAAAATATAGATTCTAAATCATCTTTAAAATCTAAATCAGTTAAGAAATCAAGTGTTATTGTATCATTAAAAGACTTGTATAGTGTTATAAAATGCATTTTATTTAAATAACTTACAAAACTTTGATAATTCGAACAATCAATTCTCACACGATATTTCATTTTCGGAACTAATCTATACAATTTTGCTTCTCTAATAACTTCACTAGCACATTTTAAATACGTTCGTAAAAGTCTTCCTGAACCAAGAAGTGTTCCTCCAAAATATCTAACTACAATTAGTAAAACATTTTTTAGTTTAGCTGCTTCTAATGCTTGATAGATTGGTTTCCCTGCAGTGCCACTAGGTTCTCCATCATCTGAATATTTAAATTCATTATTTAAAACGAAGGCATAACAATAGTGTCTAGCTTTTGGAAATCTATTTTTAATTTTTTCTATTTCGTTTTTTAAATTATCTTTATTAAAAAAAGGCATCAAAATCCCGATAAATTTTGATTTATCGACCTCAATTTCAATTACTTTTTCATCTTTAACAGTATAAAACTCGTTCATAAAACTAAGTTTTATTATATAATACTTTCAGTATGAAGGAAAAAGTTAAATGTAAGAAATGCGGTCTTTTGATTGACGATGATATGCAATATTGTCCTTATTGCGGTTATATTCAAGATCAAAATGAAAACCAAAATGAAGAAAAAGAAAATAAAGATGAGCCATTCATTCAAACTTCAATAGATTCAAATTTACCTAAAGAAAGAGGTAATAATGTTTTTGCATTTGAATCTAAAGTATTAGATTTGCCACTTTGGAAAAAAATTGCATCTTTTTTACTTGGTTACGTTGGTTTACAAATTATCGTTCAGATATTAAAATTATTCATTTCAACAGAAACTGAATTATATTTTATAATTAGCGGTTCTTATAGCGGGGCTGTTAATTTTGGTGTTTACATCATTCTTTTTGGTTTATTTATCATACTTTTCAATGATGACTTATTTAAAATTTTAAAAGAATTTAAAAGTAGCGACACATGGATATCAGGATTAGCTTATGGTTTTTTAGTCTTAATTATAAGTTCAGCAATTAATGCTATGTTGAATTTAATTCCACATTCAGGAGTTAACAACAATGAATCATCAATTGATTCAATAACTACAATCTTTCCGCTGCTATCACTTTTAGTGTTTGGTCTAATTGGTCCAATTTGTGAAGAATTTACATATAGGGTAGGTTTTTTTGGATTTTTCAGAAAAATTAACCCAATTTTAGGTTATATCTTTACAGCGATACTTTTTGGATTTATACATTTTGATTTTCAAAGCAATGATTTAATTAATGAACTTATTAACATTCCAAGTTACATCATCGCTGGTTTGATGCTTTGTTATATTTATGATTATAAAGGTATCGGTACAAGCATTATCGCTCACGCTCTCAACAATGTTACTGGCATTCTTTTACAAATTATTCTTTATTCAATGTAATGAAAAAAATATTCACATCTAATATTCTAAAAATTATAGCCTTTATCTCAATGTTTCTTGATCATACTGGAAAAATACTTGAGATTTTTTATGTAAACAATACAACAATTTCAATAATTAGTTATATTTTTAGCATAATTGGAAGAATTACTTTTCCAATAATAATTTTTTTACTAATTGAAGGTTTTAATCATACTTCAAGTTTAAAAAAATATTTTTTAAGACTGGGAATAATGGCTATAATTATTGGACTTTCCGAAATCATAATTTCAACATCAATTAATATTCGTGGCGCATCTCTTCTTTTTGGTTTTGGAAATATTTTTATTGATTTAATACTTTCGCTTTTATTTTTGTATTTAATTAACGATAAATCGATTATAAAAAAATTACTTTCTTTAGTTGTAATTGCTTATTTTGTGGTTTCATTATTACTTCAAAATGAAACGATATATATCTCTTCAATTTTAAAAAATATCTTTTCTGGTTTTATGCCTCAATATTCATTCATGACACCTATTATCCTTATTATATATATAGGAAT
>JAQXNS010000055.1 GCA_029098125.1 bacterium | reverse complement strand
AATATCATTGTTAGTGAATTAAATTATACAATGGGTCATATAGGTCTAAATATTGGTAAGACCTCATTATCATTAAATATTGGAGAAATAATTGATGTCACTGGGACTGTAAGTAGTGGTCCTAACGGTGTTTACTTAAAAGGTGTTACTATTACAAAAACCAATAAAAGCACTGAAACAATTCCATATTTTGAAGAAGATTATATTGAAGGCGGATATGGTGGCGGAATTTATGCATTCCAATACTTTAGAGGAAAATCAATTTATAGTGATTCTGTTTATTCTACTTTTGCTTACTTAAAATCGAAAAAAGAAACTAGCGAAGGAACCGTTGCAACACTAATTTTCCCTTCAATGAATACTGGTATCACTGCATTAACTATTGATTTTTTAGTTTCTAACTCTCTTGATGAGTCTTTAAGAAGTGAAATTAATTCATTCTTAGATTCGCTTACTGTATATGGCAGTCAAGGCGGCTCATCTTATGTGTATTTTGAAAAAATTATTGTTAAATACGACGATAAAGGTGTAATTTATTTTGAAGCTGGTAGTGAAACACATCTAGAACTCAAGAAAAATTTCTCTGAATTACTTGAAAAACATTTTAATCTTCAAAATTTTCCATACTTTGAATCCGCAAAAGGAAGTATGAGTTATAAGTTTGGTGGTATTAGCGGAATGTACCTTGAAAGTGAATATGGAATTCCAAACAAAACATATACAAATGGTATTTTTGGCGGATTTAGTGAGTTTACTAACGCAAGTTATTTAGAATATATTTCAAAAATCGAAGATTATGGATTCTCTAAATGGAACGAAATTAACACAACTAGTGGAAGTAGACACATAATTTATCAAAAAGATGACATAGTTTTGGATATTTCAAACAAATCAGAGGATGAAAACGCGGTTTATATTTGGGTTTATAGAGGCGATATGGTAAGAACCAAAACACTTACTGAAAAATTAGAAGAAGCAATTGGCTCTTGGTATAACGCGTCAGAGTTCCCACGTCTACAAGATACTTTCGAAGCAGATTATGAAGTCCATTCATTAGAATCTTATGCTGGTGTTGATTATGAAGAACCATTAACAGTAGTTACTTGTGATGTTACAAAAGAATTTGCGACGAATTATTACTCAAAATATAGTAGAACGGTCGATAGCGGATATAGAAAAGCAGTTTTGGATTCAGGATTTAAAACTGTTAGAGACGATAAAAACTTACCTTTAACACAAAAAGTTAGAGGTCAAAATCAATATACCTTTTATCAAGTTGATAGCGATATAAAAATTGCTGTAACAATGTATCCAACAACAGATTATACATATCTTAATCATTCACAATTTGATTATCGTATAGAATTAGTAATCTATAAAGGTGAAGGGGTACTTAATGTTCCACATTACAACAATATTGATTCTTTGATTAAATTATACAAAGATATCGATCCAACATTAGGTTATGAAGTTACACTCCCTGAAGACAGCGTTGTTGAAATTTGGAAAAATGACCATAATCTAAATTATAAAAAAGTAACTTATGGTTATGGTACAAGAGATGAAGCATTCGTTTTAACTAAAGATGTTGATGGTGCTTTTGATTCGATGACTAAAGCTGTTGAAGATGCAGGTTATACATTAAATTTTGGAAGTTCTTGGAGTAAACTGTATTACAAAAAAATTGATCAAAAGTCATATTATATTTGTTTCTTTAAGGAAACGAGAAGTGACAACAATTATCTAAGAATAATGAATGACATTGGTGGTGTTTCTTTCTGGGGTAATTAAAAATTAAGGGTCTAAAATAGACCCTTTTGTTTTTAATTAAAAACATATATTTTAGGCTAATATTTTTTAAAAACCCTGCAGAACCCAGATATTTTTGAAAAATTTATTCATTTTCCTTTTTATTATTGATATAAATAAATAGGTATTTTTAGCAAATAACATCAAATAGCGACTGGGATTTTGTGAAAATAATTATTATTTCGAGATTTTTCTCGAGAAGAAAGCAATTATTATTTAAGAAAATCTAGTCATTTTTTTTCAAAAACCTTGCAGAACTCAAATATTTTTAAAAAAATCCTTGCAAAGCATACTGCCAAGGCTTATAATCATTCTCACTAGATTATCAGATGCTTTAGTTCTGTTTATATATATTTTGTGAAAGATTTGGTTTATTCAATTTCTAGTAGCGAGTTCTTTGACAACTATTATAAGAAAAAGGGAGCGTTTTAATACAGTTTCGCACCTATGTTTTTGTTATGAAAATGTATTAAAATGCTCAGCCTTAGTTGAATGACTTTGTTGCTAGATCTATAGTTATAGTATCGCCATAATTTTTATCAAAGAATGGATTAACAACATTTACTTTTTCACCATTCACGTTATTGTAGTAGACAGTTTCATTAGTAAACGAAGAGTCTACTTGAACATTGAACCCAATTTGATTGTGACTATATGCTAACTTTGCATCATCTGTTTGTGTTAATCCTCTTTTTGAAGCTAAGAATGTTGGGAAATTAAAATCTAATAAATAGCCCTTATAAGTTTTACCTTTTCCGTCGTATTCGATATTATATTTTAATTGTTCATTTGGAGTTATTAATCCAGGTTCAAAAATAAGTAAATCATGTTGATGTCCTGAAATTTCCATGTCAATATCTAGCTCGTTTAATATTGAAATAAATTCTTTTTTACTCTCTTCATGATTCTTTCTTGAATTTATAAATGGTAGAGGTATATGACATACTACTAGATGATATGGATATGATAAATATGTGCCTTTATCTTTTTCTTCTTTTAGGAAACTGATCTGTTCATCACGATAAGTTTCAAAATCAGCAGTTCCATAGTATTCCCACCAGTCATCATCGTGATCTTCACCAATGTCCAAGGTCCAACCATAAACGCTGTTGCCAAGGGTAAAATAGTAATAAAAGTTTTGATTTTTCGAACCAACAAATTTGTATAATTTATCAGCCCATTTACCTTTTATTTCATGATTTCCTCTAGCATAAATTACCGGTATTTCACCTTTTGTAATTTCACTTGCCACTTTGTTTACATAATTAGCATTAGAAAATGAGTCAACCATAGAGATTATATCTCCTGCTAATACTAAAAAATCTTTATTTTCAAGGTAAGATGAAGCTTTGATACTTCCATTTTTCTCCATATGAATATCAGCGAGTGAATAGTAAGATATACCATCAGATGAATTCACTGGTCTAAAGGCGAAGGATTCTTTAATTTCTCTTCCTTTAAATCCGCCAAATGGTCCTTTGTAAAACATTTTTTGAGAATAAATTTCATAATTTTTAGCTTCATCAAGATCTTTTTGAGGGACAATTATTTTATGAATTTTTGAATTCTCATAACTTCCTGCATATGTATCAGCATATGTTTTATTGTTTATTTTTACATAGCCTATAGACTCGCTAGAAGTAGAAAATACAATTTGATATGTATCTTCAACAGCATAGACAACAGGTTTGGTAGAAAAACTATTTATTGTTAAGTTTAGAAGAGTAATAGATAGAACAACAACCATTGATCCAAATGTTATACCCTTGATTATATTTTTTGTTTTTCTCTCTTTTTTTGGGTAAATAAACATAAAATTAGCAATAAAATATAAAAAACCTGCAATTAGAGAATAGGTTATAAAGTCAGGAATTATAAAATATAAATAATCAATTGCTCCAAATATTGTTACAGCGATGATAATTGCTGCTTCAATTAGATCAAGACTTAAAACAATTAGTGGCCAAATGTTTCTTGTTTTATCCTTTATTATAAATAGGATAATAGATGTAATTGCTAAAATAAAAAATAATCCAGATACAATTGGTGGTAAATAATACAAAAATTCAATATGATTTGAGCCATATTTAAGAAACGATGATAAACCACTCCAGCAACATTTCATCGCAAAAAAGAAAATTGCATTTAGAACTGCTAAAAAAACAGACGTAAACTTTAAGATTTTAAAGAATTTTTCTCTTTTATTCATATTTAACCTCTACTTTATATTATTTTTTAGTTTAAACATTTCTTCACTCGCAATTCTAATTTTTGCAACTGAAACACGTTTACTTTCAGGAAAGCAATAATATTGGATATCAGTATTTCCAATAGAAATAACATCTCCAATTTCATACCAATAAAAATCGCTATAAACACTATATGTTTCTTGTGGATTTAATTTAAAAGATAAATTATGTTCCTCATCAGTTAATGAAAAGCCATTTATGTCGTGAACAAAATGAGGCTTTACATCTTTTACTTTAAATAATTTATAGGTATCAAGAGTAACAAATAATGTTGGGTCAAACTCAGTTTTATATGTACCGTTTAAAATTTCTTTTCTGACCTCTTCTCTTTCATAATCATACCAGGATGAAACTGATGAGAATTTTGTTGTTGCATTCAACGCAACTAATTCGCCAGTTGGTTGAATTTCATAGGTTACACCACATTTATTACATTTAATATTATTTTTTGTTGTTGTAATTTCTCCTTCAGTTCCACAATGTGGGCATTTATATAAGACCCTTTCCAAACCTTCAGCGAAATTATCTTCTTTTATTATAACATTATGCTCTTTTTGAGTTTTCCAATAATCAAGTTGAAACTCTTTTTTAAGTCTTTCATTAATTTCTTTAGTACTTAATGTCTTTATTTCATCTTTGTTGATTAAAATTTTTGCATTTGCACTTACTTTAACTTCGTGTTTGTAAAGCATGTTATATAATGGCTGTCTTAAAAAGGCATTTTCAGTGATAACTGTAACTACTGGAATGTTTAAAAGTTTTATAAATTTACCAACTGATTCAGGAAGAGGAGTTGTTTGACCACTAAAAGAATAGCTTGCTTCTGGGTACATCAAAATAGAGGATTTTAATTTCTTTGTGACATATAAAAGATTTCTAACAAGCTCAACATCAAGGATAAATTTCTTTGCTGGAACACAACCGAGATTTCTTAATAACCAATTCTTGCCAATAAATCCATCCGTAGTTGTAACGATATTTAATGGACGTGGATAGAAAATTGTTGAAGCAATTTCTAAATCAATAAAAGATGAATGATTCATTAAAATTAAAATTGGCTCATCAATTTTTAATGTAGAAACATCGTTTAAATTATATGTAAAGTTAGTATCTTTTAAATCAGATTTTGAAACCGTTTTTAACAAAAATCTCCGGAATCTAGAGGGTTTTTTAGGTTTTTTACTCTTTTTTGGTGAATAAGAAAGAATGTCTTCAAATGATTTTTCTTGGTATTTAATTTTCATAATTTGTGTTCCTCTTCTTTATTATACAACAC
>JAQXNS010000054.1 GCA_029098125.1 bacterium | reverse complement strand
TGTTTTCGTAACACGACAAACAATATAATTTCATTAAAACTTGAAAAAGGAAAATACAATTTTATTAATTTTGAACCATACAGCGCTAAGTATATTCGCGTTATTTGTGATTATGGCGAAGTAAAAAATTTATCAATTTCTTTGATGAAATATGAAACAAAAAAATTAAATGAAATTGAGTTTTCATTCAAAGATAAAAAAGTTCAGTCGATAATGGAAGCAATTTATTCTACCTATAAACAAAATAGTGTTGATATTTTCACTGATTGTCCAAGTAGAGAAAGAGCTGGCTGGCTTTGTGACTCATTTTTTGAAGGCAAGGCTGCAGAGATTTTGGACGATAACTACTTTGCTGAAAAAAACTTTTTAGAAAATTATGCAAATTTTAAATCACCTAAATTGCCAAAAAATATGGTTCCAATGTGCTATCCAGCTGAACTGAAAGAAGATGATTTTATTCCACAATGGTCACTTTGGTACATTTTAGAGCTTTATGATTATAAAAATAGAACTGGTGATCTTGAAACAGTTAATTTAAGTCTTAAAAATGTTGAAAATTTACTTGAATATTTTTCACAATACGAAACAAAAGAAGGCTATATTTATAATCTTCCTGGTTGGAATTTTGTTGAATGGAGTGATGCAAACCTTGAAACTCATCTAGAAGGAATAAATTTTCCAACAAATATGCTTTATAGTGAAGCTTTAATTATGGCTGGAAAATTGCTCGATAAACAAAATCTCATTGAAAAAGGTAAAAAGTTAAAAGAAATGATAAAAAAAGATGCTTTTGATGGTGAGTTTTTTGTTGATAATGCCTATTTAAATCCAGATGGAACGCTTACAAGAAGCAAATATTACACAGAAACTTGTCAATATTATGCATTTTTCTTTAATATTGTAGATCAAAATGAATATCAAAAATTATTTAAAATTTTACTTAAAAATTTTGGACCAAATGGCAAAAAAATTGAAAAATACAGCAAATTATCACCTTCAAATGTTCTACCAGGCTATATTTTAAGACTTTTTATATTAAATAATTATGGTTTACTGAAAGAATCTTTTAAAGAAATTGTTGGATATTTTTATGAGATGTCGACATTAACAGGCACTTTGTGGGAACACAATTCAACTTTTGCTAGTTTGAATCATGGATTTACTGCTGTTATTGCTAATTTTTTAATGAGAGATTATTTTGGATTAGTTGAAATAGACAGCCTAAAAAAAGAAATTCATATTGCAAGAGACCACTTAAATAAGGTTGGAAAAGTTAAAATATTTATAAATGATCAGCCACTTGAACTAGAAAATGATGGTAATAATGTGAAAATTTCAAATTCAACTAATTACAAATTAGTTTATGAAACAAATTAATTTCAATATTCCTAAAATAAAAGAAATAATAAATTTCTTCTCTTCAATATTAAAGTTACGTGTTGTTGTATTTGATCGTAATTATAAAGTTGTAGTTGAATCGAATGTTTGCGATTGTTCATATTGTAGAGCAATTCATCAAAACCCTCTTTTATCACGTGAGTGCATTGTTTCTGATAAAGAAGCTTTTAATAAAAGTTTGACGACTAAATCTTTATATTCATATAAATGTCATGCTGGTTTAAACGAAGCTGTTATAAATTTACATATCGATAACGAAGTTGTTGGTTTTTTGATGCTTGGTCAATTTTCAGAAATTCAAGATGAATCAGCAAGAATTAAAGAATTGTTTCATTATTTAGATGATGTAACGTTTAAAAAAGAAGAAAAAGAAAGATTTATTTCTGAAATCCCAACGATTAATAATGATGATATCAAAATGATTTCAAGTCTACTTGTGTCTTTAAGCGAATATATCATTAAGGAATCGATAATTAAAAAGTCGCAAAATAAATTTATTGAGGAATTAGATGCGATAATTGAAAAAAATATTCAATCAACTGTGATTAAATCTGATTTTATTGCTCATGAACTTGGGATCTCTAGAACATCTTTATATAATTTGTCAAAAAAATATTTAGATACAACGCTAGGTGAAAGAATTTTAAATCATAGATTAAAATTCGCTGAGAGATTACTACATAATAATGACTTTTCAATCAGCGAAGTCGCTGAAAAATGTGGTTTTTCTGATTACAAATATTTTATTAAACTATTCAAACGAAAATATGGTTTAACACCTGGACAATATCGTCGAAATATATCGTAAAATTGTTTGGACGATATTACTACTTTTTGAACATTATTAGGTATAAAGAAATAATGTTTTTTTAGAAAATAATAAAAAAAGGAGTTCATATGAGAAATACAACTTTTGCATTATTTTTTGGCAACAGAGGTTTTATGCCTGCCGAATTAATTTTGGATGCTCGTAAAGAAATGGTAAAAGCAGTAACTGATGCTGGATTTGACTACATAATAATGGATGAAAGCGCAACTAGATATGGTGCTGTTGAAACAAGAGATGAAGGTAGACTTTATCATGATTGGTTAGAAAAAAATCGTAATAAGTTTGATGGTGTTATTCTATGTATGCCTATTTTCGTTGATGAAAATGGTGCAATTGCTGCTTTAAGGGATGCAAACGTTCCAATTTTAATGCAAGCATACCCTGATGAAATTGGAAAAATGGATTTTCAACATCGTCGTGACGCATTTTGCGGAAAATTTTCTGTAACTGATGTTTTTTCACAATACAAAGTACCATTTACAATGTTAAAACCTCATGTCGTACATCCTTTATCAAAGGAATTTAGACAAAATTTAATCGATTTCGCCCGAATTTGTAAAGTTGTAAATGGAATGAAAAGATTTACTGTTGGCTGCATTGGTGCTAGAACAACAGCTTTTAAAACTGTTAGATTTGATGAAATTACACTTGAAAAATATGGAATTACTGTTGAATCTTTTGATATGTCTGAAGTTTTCAAAAAAGTTGATGAACTTAAAGATAATGATGAAAGAGTAATTAAAAAGGAAGAAAGACTCAAAAATTACACCGATTTCAGCATTTGTCCAATCAAAAGATTAAATACTTTAGCTAAATTTTCTGTTGTTATTGATGAATATATTGAAGAATATCACCTTGATTGTCTAACTCTAAGATGCTGGAATGAAATGGAAACATATTATAGAGTATGTCCTTGTGTTTTATTGTCGGAATTAAATGATAGAGGAATTGTTGCAAGCTGCGAAATTGATTTGTGCAGTGCAATTACAATGAGAGCAATGAATTTAGCAACTGATTTACCAACAGCTTGTTTAGATTGGAATAATAATTATGGCGATAACGAAAATGAAGTAATTTTATTCCATTGTGGACCTGTTGCTCAATCATTAATGACCAAAAAAGGATTAGTTACAGATCATAAAATGTTCTCAAAATGTGACCCAGATTCAGGTTGGGGAAGCAATGAAGGTAGAATTAAAGCATTTGATATGACTTTCTCAAACTGCAAAACTGAAGATGGAAAAATTTATATTTATGCTTCAGAAGGAAAAATGACAGATAAAGAAATCGAACCTGAATTCTTTGGATGTGGTGGCGTCGCCCATATTGATGATTTAGAAAATAAATTAATTAGACTTGGAAGAAATGGTTTCAAACATCACACAACTATTGGTGTTGGACATCTAAAGGATGTATTAACTGAAGCATTTACAACATATTTAAATTACACAGTTATTGATATTGATAAGTAGTATGTTTGTTGGCGGAATTGATGTAGGAACTACTGGAGCAAAAATTACAATCTTTGAAAATGGAAAGATTGTTGATTCTTTATACCAAAAATATGCTCACGATCGTTTTTCAAACGGGGATGAACTTGATGCAAGTTTAATAAAAAATGCAGTATTTTATATTTTGCACGAAACTTTAAAAAAATATCCTGCAATTGAAAAAATTGGCGTAACTTCTTTTGGTGAAACATTTGTATGTTTAGATGCAAATGATAATATTTTGCTCCCTTCATTTTTGTATACTTCAAAAATTGGCGTTGAAGAAACTAGGGAAATCGAAGAAAAAATTGGTCAAGATTTGATTGGAGAAATTACAGGATTAAAGATAGATTCAATGTTTTCTTTACCTAAAATCTTATATATAAAGAATAATTTGCCTGAAATTTATGCAAAAATTGATAAAATCTTGCTAATTGAGGATTATATAACATATTGTTTGACTGGTTTTAGATATATTGATTATTCACTTGCCAGCAGAACTATGTGTTTTGATGTTCACAAAAAAATATGGAGTGAAACAATTTTAAACAAATTAGCTATTAATTCAGATTTGTTTTCAAAACCATGCAAAACTGGTGAATTTTGCGGAAATTTAAATAGTGAATTACTTAAAAAATATGCAGTAAATCATGATGTAAAAGTCTATGCAATTGCGCATGATCAAATTGCAAATGCAATCGGAAGCGGAATCATTAAAGAAGGCATGTCGGTTGATGGAAATGGAACGTGCGAATGCATTAGTGTTTGCTATGATATTAATAAAGTTGAGGATGCAAGTTTTTTATGTAATGAAGGATATTGTGTAGTACCTTATCTTGATAACCTATATGTTTCTTATATTTTAAATTATACTGCTGGCGCACTAATTGATTGGGTTGTTCACACCTATTTTAGTGATTATGTAGGTGAAAATATTTTTGAATTTTTAAATGAAAATATTAGCGACAATGTTAGTGATCTCATGGTTTTACCATACTTTAGTGGTTGTGCAACTTTGCATCCTGATAAAGATATTAGGGGCGCTATTGTAAATCTTTCTTTAGAAACATCAAAGTTTGATATTTATAAAGCTACTCTTGAAAGTTTATGTTTTGAAATGAAACTCAATATTGAAAATTTTAAGAAGCACGGTGTTTCAATAAATAGTCTTGTTGCAACTGGCGGTGGAAGCAATAATGATGTCTATTTACAGATGAAAGCTGATATTTTAAACATGTCAATTTACAAGATTTCATATAAAGATGCAGGCACAGTTGGAGCATTTATTTTAATGAGCGAAGACGATCTGAAAACAGCTTTAAATCCAAAGAATTTTTCAAAAATAGTTGAGTTCTGCAGGGTTTTTGAGCCAAATAGAGAAAAAAATGCTATCTATGAAAAGAAGTTTTTACATTATAAAAACATGTATAAATCTATAAAGGGAATTTAAAATGAACGAGTTAAATTATGTCGGAAATGAAGCACAATTGTATTCAGTTGAAGAAGTTACTTTGCATAATAACAAGCGTGAAGGAACTAGAATTTTAATTGTTAAAAATAAGTGCGGATTAGAAATGAGAATCAATCTTGATAGATGTTTTGATATTTGCTATCTATCTTTGAAAGGTACAAATCTTTGTTACATTACTCCGAATGGGGTTGTGAATTCAAAATATTACGATGATAAAGGAGCTGGATTTTTAAAATCATTCACTGCAGGTTTTTTAACAACATGCGGATTAACACAAGTTGGATCTCCAAACAATGATAATGGCGAAGAGTTGCCACTTCATGGAACAATTTCAAATACACCTGTTGATAGGTATTGTTATGATGTTTTAGACAATGAAATTATTTTAAAAGCTATTATTTTAGATGAAGGAATATTTTCTCATAAACTTAGATTAACAAGAACAATAAAAGTAAGTTTAAATGAAAATTATTTTTCTATTCATGATTTAATAGAAAATCGCGGAGATCAAAAGGTTCCATTTGAAATTCTCTATCATATGAACCTCGGTTATCCTTTGCTTGATGAAAATCTAGTCTTAAACATACCTTCTACAAAAATTGAGTTCAGAAATGAAGAAGCAGAAAAATATAGAAATTATTTAGAAATTGAAAAGCCAACTAATAATTTTGTTGAAAGGTGCTATTATCATTATTTCAAAGATTCTGATGTTAAAGTGACAGCATATAATCCTAAAATCAAAAAAGGAATAAACATTATTTACTCAAATCAAGAACTTCCATATTTTGTTGAATGGAAAATGAATGGTGTTAGAGATTATGTTTTAGGACTAGAACCAGGTAATTGTTTACCTGATGGAAGAAATGTAATGAGAGCAAAAAATACGTTAGATTTTATTAAACCAAACGAGAAAAAAGAGTTTAATATTAAAATAGAAATTTTGGAGTAATTTTATGTTAGTAAGTTTAAAAGAAGTATTAAATTATGCAGAAATAAATAAATGCGGAATAGGTTCATTTAATACACCAACTTTAGAAAGTTTGAACGCCGTAATAAGAGCTGCGGAAAAATTAAATGTCCCAGTAATTATTATGCATGCGCAATGTCACGAAGCAGAATCGCCATTAGAAAATATTGGCCCAGTAATGGTTTTACTAGCTAAAAATGCTAAAGTTCCAGTTTGTGTACATTTAGATCATGGTGAAACTGTTGAATATCTTAAAAAAGCAATTGGAATAGGATTTAGCAGTGTTATGTTTGATGGATCTGCACTCGCATATGAGAAAAATGTTGAAATCACTAAAGAAGTTGTTGAATATGCTCATAAACGTGGCGTTGATGTTGAAGCAGAAATCGGAATTTTAGGTGGAAGAGAATCAGGCGATAGAAAATTAAGCAAAGAAGAGATGTATACTGATCCAATTTTAGCCCAAAAATTTGTACATGAAACTCACATTGACGCTTTAGCTTGTTCTTTTGGAACAGCACACGGTTTCTATACTGAAGCACCAAAATTAGACTTCCCTCGAATTTCAAAAATCAGAGAACTTTGTAAAATACCATTAGTCATGCATGGCGGAAGTGGTGTAAATCAAGAAGATTATAAAAAGGCTATTCAATTAGGTGTAAAGAAAATTAACTATTATTCATATATGGCTCGAGAAGGGTTAAAAGGTGCAAACGAGGCACTAAAAAATGGTGTGAAGTTTTATCATGAATTAGCAGCAATTGCTACAAAATACATGGAAGAAGATGTACTTAGAGCAATGAAAGTTTTCTACAATAAATAATTATTTTCATTCATAAAAATTAAAGTCTGCAGATTAATATTAACAAAAATAGTTGAGTTCTGCAGGCTTTTTTAAATATTTATAAAAAAATGACATAGTTTAAGTGTCTTTTTCTGTATAAATTTTCACAAAATTTATTGAGTTAAATTTAAATCATCAATAGGGAGTATCCAGAATTTTGTGTAAACGTTCATCATGTCAACTGATGAACTCTTGTTGTAGAAAATAAAAACAGAACCTTTTAAAATAATATTTGACAACATAAAGGAGGTTCTGTTTATGGATAATTTATCACAAAATTTA
>JAQXNS010000053.1 GCA_029098125.1 bacterium | reverse complement strand
TATGTCAGGAACAGGTAAAACATCTTTACCAGTTGCTTGGGGAAAATTTACAAATGTTCAAACAACTGTTGTTCCAGTTCAACCAATGTGGAAAGAAAGAAGCGATTTGATTGGTTATTACAACGAATTTACTGGAAAATTTAACGAATCAATGATTCTTGAAAAATTATACGAAGCAAATAAAACAGATAAAATGTTTTTAATTGTTCTTGATGAGTTAAATATTGCTCGTGTTGAGTACTATTTTGCAGAATTTTTATCACTTCTTGAGCTTCCAACAGTTAATGAAAGAATTTTAGAAGTCACAACTAGTGTTTCTAAAAAAGATCCAAAAGAGCTAAAAAATGGAAAATTAATTTTAAACGACAACGTTTGGTTCATCGGAACAGCGAATAATGATGACTCAACTTTTGCGATTTCAGATAAAGTTTATGACCGTTCAATGGTTTTAAACCTTGATTATAGAAGCGATCCATTCCTTGGCGAAGATGATTTTGAACCAATTTCATTATCAATAGACACATTTAAAACATTAATTGAAAAAGCTAAAAGAGAATTTTCTTTAACAAAGAGAGGTAGAGCTCATATTAAAGAACTCGATGCTTATATTCAAGAGACTTTCCAAATCACTTTCGGTAACCGTATTAGAAGACAAATTGAAGCTTATGTTCCAATTTATATTGCTTGTGGTGGTACTGAAAATGAAGCACTTGATGACATTTTAGCTAAAAAAGTTTTAAGAAAATTAGAAAGTCAAAACCCAGTTTATGTTAAGTCAAAGAGTGAAGAATTAATTGGAAAATTAAACGAAGTTTTTGGAGATGGAAACATGCCAGTTTGCGAAGCTTACATCAAAAAGCTTGCAAATAACGCATAAAATTTAAAAATTATGAAGAAAAAGAGTGGTAAAGGATTTTCTGTTGTGACAGTTATTTTCTCAATAGCTACAATTTTAATTTGCACTCTTATTGCTACATTAGGTGTTTTAGACATCGCTGAAGTCATGCCAATGTATTCAACTTATTATCATAAATATACATACAGATTTTTTGATTCTGAAAATCGTTTATTTACAAAAATTACTTTAATTAAAGGTGAAGAATTTAATGAAGTAATTCCTGAGCAATATAAAGAAGATGATTATAGTGATAGCGAGATTAAATCTGAAAAATTAGATGATGAAACATCTCTAGATTATTTTTTTCGTACATTTAATTCGTATTCATTTACAGGATGGGATATAAATGGAGATTATTCACCTGATGCTATTCCAAAGAAAGCATATTTTAATATCGATGCCTATCCTACTTATAGGGTAGCTTCTAGGACGGAAAAGATTTATGTTTAGTGGTAGACTTTTTTCTAAAATAATTACTGCTAGTGCTAGTATTGTTGTTGCATCTTGTTTGACATTAACAACTGTTTTTATTTTGAACGATTCTAATGCCATTGATTTAAAAGATGAAAACGTTCATAAATATCAAGCAAATTTTTATGTTGATGATACGCTGGTTTTTTCTGATTCTTACATTAAAGGCGAATATGTATCTTATGCTTTCCAAAATATACCAGTAAAAGATCAAGATGCTGATGGCACTATGTATCTTTTTACAGGTTGGGACCTTTTAAATAATGGTATGGTAGATATTTTTCCAGCTGCAATTTATTCAAATATTAATGCTCATGCTGTTTTCACACCTTATACATTACCAGAATTAGATTTATCAAAAATTGATTTATATCAATTACTTCAATTACTAGAAGATTTAGATATAGATCTAGAATCTTTTATTAACTTCTTCGGTTTAGATTTAGAAGATTTACTTGAATTATTAAAGGTTGATGTTTTTTCATATACTTCTGATTATGATGGTATCGCATATTTTAGAAATGAATCGTTTGGAAATTATAATTCACAGAAAAATAAATGGAACGATGCAAATTATTTTAATTATCCTGGTTTTGTTGATCGAACAAATCCATTAAATTTTACTTCAGATATTATTAAACAAAACCAAAATCCATATACTTTTGATATTTCTTATAATAAAGGTGGAAAAAAATTCCCTGTTCTTTCATATGAACTTAATGCTGCAGAAGATTTAGAAACAGACGCATATTCTTTAACTAATCCTGTAGATAAAAAATATACATCTGTTGGCTATCCTTATTTAC
>JAQXNS010000052.1 GCA_029098125.1 bacterium | reverse complement strand
TAAGATAAAAAAAGATCGGATATACCGATCAATTTTTCAAAACTTTTATAAACCAATTGGCGATAAATTATATATAAAAAGGGCTTTGTTTATTGTATAAACATCATATTGTCCTTTTTTAATGAAATATCTAACAACAAGCGATGTCATAGTTTTTAATGAATTTTTTGATTCAACAATGTCAAACATTGCATCGATATCTTTTTCAGATAATTTTAAAGCGATAGACAAAGCAAAAATAAAATTAGTAGTAACCAAAGAATCAATTGTTAAAATTTCTTGTAATTTTTCAAGAGTATAGTTAGCTTTAATAGCAATCTCTTCTAAAGACATTTTGCTCATTTTAATATAAGAATTCATTAAATGTAAAAGTTCTTTATTCATAACAAACTCATTTAATGCAGTTGTGCCTTCAGTTGTGTAATTTTTAAGAATAAAAGATGTCAATTCGCTTTGTGTTGATTTAGAAATTGTTTCAGGAAAATTTTTAAACATTATTAAATAAACCAAGTCGTTTGGATAATTTTTTAAATTTTCCAAAATAGCTGTGTGTGCAATTTCAAGACATTCGCTTGCTGGATAATTGTATTCGCTGCCAAGAAGTGGGAATGCAATTGAAGTATAACCATGTTCTTTCATTAATTTAAAACATGATTCGTATGCACTAAGAAGTAATTCTTCTTCGCCATGTTTACCATTTTGATAAATTGGAGCAACTGCGTGAACTAATCCTTTACAATTTGTCATGTTGAAACTTGGTGTAAGAACTGCACAACCAACTTTACATCCACCAATCTTTTTAAGAGCATTTGAAAGTTCTCTATCTCCTGCTTTATGGAAAATTGCACGTCCAACGCCTTCTACCATGATTAATCTAGAATTGCTATCATTAACGATTAAATCACATTCAGTTTGAACTAAGTCACCTTTTTTAAAATAAAATGGCATAATGGCTCCTTTCAATGTGTATATCATATCAAAAACAACATAATTTGTATAAAAATTTTGTATTAAATTTGATTGAATTTATTTGTATAAAAATAGTTTGTGTGATATTTAAGGAATTTTTTTAGAAAGAATTATTTTAATTTTTGGACTAAAATCAATTTTATGTTCACTTTTTTTCGTTTCTTTGATATCCTATCACTTGTTCGGAGGGAATTATGAAGATTTGTATTATCACAGATGATAATGCTGGCTTTACTCAAGACGAAGTTAATAAATTAGGTATTGGGATTGTGCCTATGCCAGTAATCATCAACGGAGAAATCTATTTTGAAAACAAAAATATTGATCAAGAACAATTCTATTTGAAGCAAAATGGAGGATCAGACATTATTACTTCTCAACCTTCACCAGGATCAATTCTTCAATTATGGGATGAAAAATTAAAAGATTTTGAACAAATCGTGCACATTCCAATGAGCAGTGGTTTAAGCGAAGAATGTAACACAGCAAAAATGCTTGCTAAAGATTATCAAGGAAAAGTATTTGTTGTTGATAATCATAGAATTAGCGTAACACTTAAAGATTCAGTTTATGAAGCAATTAATCTTGTTAAAAAAGGTTACTCTGGAGAAGAAATCAAAAAAATATTAGAAGAAAGCGCATTTGATTCTTCAATTTATATTGCAGTCGATACATTAAAATATCTTAAAAAAGGTGGAAGAATTACACCAGCAGCAGCTCTCTTTGGATCAACTTTACACATTAAACCTATTTTAAGTATATTCGGACACAAACTTGACAGCTACAAAAAGGCTGTTGGTATGAAAAAAGCAAAACAAATAGTCATTGATGCAATTATAAATGATGTAAATACAAAATTTTCTGACTCAGATAAAAATAAAGAATTGTCATATGGTGTTGCTTTTACAAACAATTATGATGAGGCAGTAGAATTTAAAAAAGAATTTGCAAAACAATTAGGTATCAATGAGGATACAATTATTATGAATCCACTTTCACTTAGTGTTGCAACTCACATTGGCGAAGGCGCATTCGCAATTACTTGTACAAAAAAGTTAAATAAATAAAAAATTATTTTATTAACTCTTTAATGGCGTAGACTACGCCATTTTCTTTTGCAGTTTTTGTTATAAAAGTTGCAACTTTTTTGCATTCTTCAGTTGCATTGCCCATTGCAACTCCATTAAAATCTCTAATCATTAAAAAATCGTTTCCACCATCACCAAAGGTGTAAACATTCTTCTTATCTATATTTAAATATTTGGCTAAAAAAGCTGTTGCAGGGGATTTGTTTGCTGATTTGTTGTTAAACTCAATAAACATTGGGGATGATCTAACCATTAAAAAGTCAGTTTTCCATTTTTCAGAAATAGAACGTTCGATTTCAAGAGAATGTTCTGGAAGAGATGCAACCATAAATTTTAATATGTCTGTTTCATCATCCAACTGATTTTCAACTAAACTTATTGGCTGATAATTTCCATTCAATTTATATTCTCCATCAATGAATTCATTGTATTTTATATATCCAACTCCATTAAATAAATATGCATAAATATTGCCATCAATAGAGTCTAAAATTTCTTTATATTCTTCACAAAATTGATAAAAATACTTGAGTTTTAGAGGGTTTTTGAATAAAACATTACCTTTAATGTCAGTAACTAGTGCCCCATTTGCGCAAATACAAAACTTGTTTCCATCCTTTAATTGATTCAAATATTGGATGATTCCGGAATAAGGTCTCCCACTTGCAATAGCAATTGCATCGCCTCGATCTAGAACTTCATTTAGAGTATTAATCAACTCTTTATTTAGTTCTGTACTAAAATCAGAAACAAGTGTCCCATCAACATCAAAAACAAATAATCTCATAGTCAGTAGTATACAATATTAGAATACAAATTTTAATTAGAAAATTCTAATTAATCTCAAAAGATGTATAATAAGAACATGGCAAATCGTGGAATGAAAAAATGGCTACCATTTCAAAGTTTGATTGAGCAAGAAAAATATCTCGACAAAATGATGTATGAAAAATACAAGATTGAAAAACCTCAAATCAGTGTCGAACAAGCAAGAAAAATTAATAGGATTCTTTGTTCATACAACTTTGAAGTTTTAAAAATGAAAATTTATATAGATGGCTATTTATACATTTACAATGGCAAAATCCAAAAAATCGATAAAAACAAAAAAATATTAATCTTCGATGATTTTTATATTCCAATTAAAAATGTAATAGATATTGAAGAAACTGATCCATTTTTCGAGGTTTGTTAAAAACCTCTTTTTATTTCTCTAATTTTCAAAAATGGATATAAGAAGAATGTAATTCCAAAGAAAACATTTGCAAACATCTCAAATACGATGCTGATAACATTTAACAAACTAGAAAAAACAAATACAGATTCTATTAAATAAGATATATTTTGAAATAAAATTATTGACTGAACAACAAAAGAGGCGACTGATAAGCCAAGAAGTAGTCCACCAAAAACACATAATGATGTATAAATATTTAGAGGTTTATATTTGCTTCTATATTCTAAAATCATAAGAATAAAGTAAACAACACCAAAAGCAGTACCGCTTATCATGATTGAAAATGAAGCAATAACTGTTCCAACTAAAGATGAGCCCAAAAGACCAGCAAGAATAAATTGGATGCTTGGAATCACATATTCAAAAATGACAATAACAAGAATTGCATATCTAGCTCTTGGCATAGAATTACTTTCTTTAGCAGCTAAAAAATCTTTTGTTAAAAGGAAATAAAACAAAACATTAATAATCAGAATAAAAAGTGAAGATATTTCAACTCTAGAACCACTTTCACTTGATGCTAATAACGTCCCACCAAAGCTTAAAAGTGTTGCTAAGACCATTAAAGTAGCACCAACAGCACCAAAAAATCCAATATTTAAATTGTTAAACCATCTTTTAAACTTTACTTTAAAATCACTAAAATTCATAATTACCTCATTTACATTGCTCTAATTATAAATCTTAAAGTGTAAGTTTTGCCACTTTTGATAGTATACTTTTCGTGGACTGGATTTCCCCACGAATTATCTCCTCCAACTCCCCTAATTTCTTTTGATATTGTTAAGGTTGTAAACTTTGGCTTTGGCAATTCATCAAAGTGCGTAGCATTTTCAATTTCATACTCGCTATAAGGCAATAATTTAAAGTTGAAACTTTCGTCTGTTGAAATAAAAGCTAATTTATTTCCTTCTCTTCCTTGAATTACAAGATATCTTGTAAACATATGATTACCACACTCTTGTGGATTGATGTAATTTACATATTCTTTAATCGCAGAAGAATTATAAATTCCAAGTTTTTGTCCTTTATATCTATCAGGATAATTTTCATTTTGGCCTAATCCATAGTATGTAAAATTATCTACGACAAAAGGTAAAGTAATGTCTAATCCAATAATTGGAGGTGTGTGCATTTTCTTATTAACCTTAAATTTTAGTTCAACTTCAATGTCTCCACTATCATAAACTTTATAAGAAATATTATAAGTTTTGAAAAGAGGATATTTCAAAATTCTATAAAAATACTTGAGTTCTGCAGGGTTTTTTGACTTTTTATTGATTTCTAGGTTCTTCCAATCAGGGTTTAAAAGCGAATATTTTCCATAGTTTAAATACTGATTTGAATAAAATTTATATATGGTTGAATCGTTAGAAGTATTAGGCCTAAACATGGTCAAAGAAATTTGCTTTTTCAAAAATTCTTCACCATTGATTTTAATAGAAGACAAGCCACCATAGTTGTTATCTCTACCATTAAAGATATAATTAAATCCGTCACCTTTAACACCAACAACATATTTATCATCTATGATTTCAAGGTTTCTTCCCATTGATTTTCCTTTTGCATGAGCCCCATTTTTAAGACTTGAGTTAAGTAAAAACTCATCAAAACCAAATTCGTGTTCTTTGTTTGCGAAGGAATAATCATATTTTGCATGGTAAGAGATTCTTAGAAGAATCTCGCTACCAGATTGAATTTTTAAAGAAGATAGATTTAAATCGTAACTCTCTTTTGGCGCAATATTTAATTCAAATAATTGTTCATCAACTAATTTCCCATTATCAAAAATCATTAATTTAAAATAATAGCCTTCAGTAGATTTAAATTTATTATCATTAATAATTTTTAAAACATTTTCATTTAATGCAAATTTTATATCTTGATAAAAATATTTCGCTTCTTCAAACTTTGCAGTAATTTTTCTATCAGACATCAGCAAACCATTTGCACAAAAATCTAAATCATTAGGATAGTCGCCAAAATCGCCACCATAACTATAAGTATTTTCACCAGTTTTCAAACCTTGATCAACAAAATCCCATATAAAACCACCATGATAATTTTTGTACTTAAAAAGTTCCATATATTCATCAAAGTTGCCAGTTGAATTGCCCATAGAATGTTCAAATTCACAAAGCATATATGGTTTTGTTGTATTTTTCTTTAAATACTGATCAATTGTTGAAGGTGGAGTGTACATTTCACTTCTTACATCGCTTAAATCATCAAAGCCAGGACGATTATTGCAACCTTCATAATGAACAAGTCTAGTTTTATCGTACTCTCTAATAAAATTTGCTTGGTTTCTTTGAACAGTTCCAGCATAACTTTCATTTCCTAAACTCCACATAATTATTGAAGGATGATTTTTGTCTCTTTCAATCATTGAACGAGTTTTTGAAATGATATAGTCATTAAATTCTTCATGATCTCCAGGAAGAACTCCATTAATGTCAGTTTTTCCATAAAATGGATAAGACCAAGTTCCGTGAGTTTCAATTGCCGTCTCATCAATTACATAAACTCCATAACGATCACATAATCTATAAAATTCGCTATTATTTGGATAATGGGAGCAACGAATTGCATTAAAATTATTAGCTTTGAGTAGTTTTATATCGCTTTCAATTAGTTCAGTGGAAATTGCTCTACCATTTACTGAATCAAATTCATGGCGATTAACACCTTTAATGATTAATTTTTCACCATTAATTAAAATTTCACCATCAACAATTTTGATATTTCTAAAACCAATATCTAAATTTGTTGAGCAAACAACCTTATTATCTTGCACTAAAGTAAGTTCAAGATTGTATAAAAATGGTAATTCAGCTGAATATTGTTTAACATTTTCAATTTTTTCATGAATTTCAGAGAGACCATTAATCGATGAAACTTCATTTTTAAGAATTATGTTGTTTTGCAAAGACA
>JAQXNS010000051.1 GCA_029098125.1 bacterium | reverse complement strand
CTGTTTCCATTTCTTTAGGCGCTTGTTTCTCTGATGAAAATCATTGTACTTTTGAAAAATTATATGAAAAAGCAGATAGTGCTTTATATAAAATGAAACGTGAAGGAAAATCGGGCATAACTTTTTATAACTAAATTACTTTGATTTATCATTAGTTAACTGAAAAAAGTTGCTACAAAAATCCTTATTTACTGGATTTTTGTTATAAGAGAGTGTGGACGTTTTATCGGACTCGTTTTTAATTTTTTTGTTGCATTAAAAATTAAAAGTGAAATACAAAAAATTGGTCATTTTAAAGCTAAAATATGGGTCAGTTTTCTTTACAAATATGGGTCAGTTATATTGAAAAATATGGGTCAGTTATCTTGACAAATATGGGTCAGTTTTGTAAACTTTATGTAAGCAATGCAGAGGAATTATGATTCTATGAAGAAAATAACTAATGATTCTATTTATAAAGCGAGAATAGTTGATGAACTAGTAAAAAGGGAATTAAAAATATTTGGTGCTATTTGTATTGAAGGACCCAAATGGTGTGGAAAAACGTGGACATCATCACATCATGCTAATAGCGAATTTCTTGTCGGCGATCCAAGCGGGAATTTTTCTAAGAGAATGCTTGCTGAGCTTGAACCTTATACCGTTTTAAAAGGGGATGTTCCTCGTTTAATTGATGAATGGCAAGAAGTTCCATCATTATGGGATGCAGCAAGAGCGTTTGTTGATAAAAGTGGTAACAAGGGTCAACTAATTTTAACAGGATCATCAACGCCAGTTAATAAAGGCGTTTTACATAGTGGTACAGGAAGAATCAAAAGTATTAGGATGAATACGATGTCGTTATACGAATCTGGTGATTCGAGTGGATTATTTTCATTAAAAGATTTATGTGAAAATAAATTTGAATCAAAAGTATTAGAAGATACGACTCTTGACAAACTAGCCTACTTAATTGTTAGAGGTGGATGGCCTGGAAATATTGGTGTTGATGTAAATGATTGTGGTGAATTAGCCCTAGGATACATGGAGAATGTTGTTAAAACTGATTTAAAACAATTAAATAAAGATATTGACTTTAATGAACATAAAGCAAAGCTTATTTTAAAATCACTTGCTAGAAACGAATCAACAACCGTTTCTAATCAAAGTATTTTAAATGACATAATTGAAAACGATAATTCATCTATTAGCAAAAATACATTATCTAAATATTTAGATGCATTTAATAGAATGTTTTTGTTTAATAATCAAGAGCCATTTTCATCGAATATAAGATCTTCTTTGCGTGTTAAACAAATGGAAAAAAGACATTTTTCTGATCCTGCAATGGCTTGTGCAATGCTTAGATTAACACCAAAGAAAATGATGAATGATTTAAATACTTTTGGTTTTATGTTTGAAGCAATGGTTGAAAGAGATTTGTCTATATATGCACAAGCTATAAATGCCAAATTATTTCACTATCAAGATTATAAAGATAATGAAATTGATGCAGTTATAGAACTTGAAGACGGCAATTGGTGTGCCATAGAAATAAAGTTAGGATTAAACAAAGCAGAAGAAGGCTCAAACAATTTAATCAAAGTTTGCAAAGATATAGTTAATAATGGCGGTAAAGAACCGATAATGAAATGTGTTATTTATGGTGTTGGTAATATGGCATATAAAAATGCTGATGGAGTTTATATTATCCCGATAACTGCATTAAAAAATTAATGATATTTATCTTATTAAATCATATATAATTTGGTTTAAAAGTTGCGCCTTCATCTATAAAGAGACGCATTGTATTAGCAATTATATTTGTTGTTCTTTTAAGAATTTTCAAAAAATAGTTGAGTTCTGCAAGGTTTTTTGAATATTTTGACATTATTTATTATTCAATCATGCTACATTTTTCTTTAGAATGAACAAATAAAACTACTTTATAAATTATGTAAAACAAGAAAAATTGAATGAATGTAAATAATGGAAATGCAACTAAAAATATTAAGTAATAGACAACAAATTGAACATAATGATTTATCAATGTACCAATAATTAAAAAAATATTGTAAGTATAATAAAGAAAATATGTAAAAAGCCGATTTTAGTCGGCTTTCGTTTCACATATAAATAACCTAAAATCTTTATGCTTTTTTAAATTTTGATTTCAAGAAGGCTACAAAATTTGGGAAATATTTATATAAATAAAAGTCCATTATGCCAAATAATGCGCCAAATAATACTCCAGCAATAACATCGGTTGCGTAATGATGAGATAATAATAGTCTCGATAAACCCATTAAAATTGACATTATGCTTAATAAAATAATGATGCCTTTAAGCCATTTCTCTTCTTTATTATGTATATAGAAACATATTGTGCTTGTTAAACAAATGAAGAAACTGAAAGTATGACCACTTGGAAATGATTTTTCTCCAGGGATAATTCCATATGGTTTACCACCATTTGCTACAAGTGATGGAAGAAGTGGGATTAAGTCTTCATCGTAAAATGGACGTGTACGAGCAAAAATATTTTTTAAAAGTAAATTATTAAGTAACAAGCTTGTCATTAAACTTACAGCAAGTAAAATACCAACTTTTCTCGTATTTGGAATAATTAGGAATATAATTGATAATAAAATTAAGAAAATTCCTAAATCACCTAAGGCACTAAAAACTATAATGAATTCTTTTAAAGCGCTTGGAAAACTTTCAAATAATTCTGAAAACCATATTGCGATATTGTTATCAAATGGGTTTGACCGAATGTGGGTTAGTATCATAAATTCCTCCTATTTATACCTATAATGTGTTTTTTTGATTATTTTTCTTATTTTTAACAAATAATGATAATGGAATTTGAGAAAAAATTACGGCTGTAAACATTAAGATTGAACCAATTATTTCATTTATATTCATATATTGTGGTATATCACTAAATTGGTAAAAACTATAAATTATAATACCACAAATTGAAGAGAAAACACTCTCTAAACTCATAATTAAACTACAAATTGTTGGATTTAGATGTTTTTGTGAAACAACTTGAATGGTATAAGCAATTCCACTTGAGAAAATTCCTAAATATAATAGTGGAATTATTGCATTTGCTACCTTATCTAAATTGTCTCTTTCAAAAATCATCATAAAAATAAATGAAACAATTGAAGCAAAGCCCATTTGAATCATCGACATAGTGATTAAATTTACTCTTTGTGAAAAATAATCAATGGCAATAATTTGAAAAGTAAAGAAAAGAGCACCAATAAAAAGGTAAATATCTCCAATTTCAATACTTAAATCACCTTTTAAACATAAAAATCCTAAACCTACGATGGCAATTAATATAGATATATAAACATTTATTTCATTTTTCTTTTTAAATAATAAAAACGAAAAAATAGGCACAAGAACAATATAAAAAGCAGTGATAAAACCACTTTTACTTGTTGAAGTGGTGCTAATTCCTATTTGCTGAACAATCGAAGCGATTATTAAAAATATACCAGATATAATTCCTGCAATGATTGTTGTTTTTATATCAACTTTTTTAGTTTTATTTTCTTTTTTTAAGCTATAAATTGAAAACGGAACTAAAAATAGTGCTCCAAGAAAGAATCTAATAGCATTAATTGTATATGGACCAATATATTTTGCAGCACTTGATTGAAATACAAAAGCTAAACCCCGAATGAAGGCTCCAAATGTCTGAAGTAATGAAAAATACACTTGTTTTTTATTCATACTAAAAGATTATAAACAAAAATGGCTTATTTGTTCATTATTTTATGTCAAAAAGTTTAAAAAAATCTTATAATCTATTACATGATTGAAGTTATTAATGTAAAAAAGGATTACGTAAAAGGTAAATTAACTACAAAAGCCTTAAAAGGTATTTCTTTTACATTGAACGATCATGGTTTTATTTCAATTCTTGGCCCTTCTGGTTGTGGAAAATCTACTCTTTTAAACTTATTAGGATTATTAGATCGACCAACTGAAGGTAAAATTTTAATTGATAATGAAGATTTATCATCAATTTCAACAAAAAGACAAGATGAATTAAGAAATAAAAAGATTGGTTTCATTTTCCAAAGCTATCATTTAATTCCAACATTAACGGCTTATGAAAATGTCTCTTTGCCACTTTCTTTAAATACTTCTCTTTCAAAAAAAGAAGTTAAAGAAAAAGCAGAAAAATTATTAAAAGATGTTGGTTTATTTGATCTTAAAAATAAATATCCAAGTGAACTTAGCGGAGGACAAGCTCAACGTGTTGCAATTGCAAGAAGTTTGGTTAATGATCCAACTATTATTTTAGCTGACGAACCAACAGGTGCATTAGATTCTGAAAACAGTCTTGAAATAACAAAAATATTAAAAGATATATCAGCAAAACATCTTGTTGTAGTGGTTACTCACAATAATGAATTAGCATATAAATATAGCGATCAAATCATTCATTTACTTGATGGTAAAATTGAAAAAATTGAGGAGATAAAACATCTAGAAAACTCAAAAACCCTGCAGAACTCAACTATTTTTGAAAAAAAGCACTCTTTTAAAGAAAATATAATTTGGAAATTAGCCCTTAAAAATATGTTCTCTAAAAAATGGAAAACTCTTTTAACAAGCGTTGCGAATTGCTTTGGACTTGTTTCTTTAGGTTTCATTCTTGCAATAACTTATGGCTTTTCTTTATATCAAGCAAAAATCTCTTATCAAACTGCTTCAAACATGCCAATAAATGTTCCAGCATACACAATTAAAAGCAATCAAGATGATTGGAAAGACATAAATAATACAGAAATTTATACCTCGAAAGAAGAAATATATCCTTATATTAATTCAAAATATGAATATACATACACTTATAATTCTTACACTCAAAGTTATTTTGATCTTCTTGATGAACTTGTAGAGAAAGGCTATGCCTACGAATACATTATCAATTATGGAAATGATTTTTCATATAATCTAGTTACTGAATTCCCTGAATCATTAAATGGAAATAGTCCAAAAAATATTGGTGCTGTAAATACTGAATTAAGCGCTGGTGGAGACTACACAAGCTCAAGTTATGGTGTTCCTACTAATATTTTTCATGAATTATATGGAAATATTGATGAAAATTATGATCTTTTAGTTGGAAGTTTACCAGAAAGTAAAAATGATTTAGTTTTAGTAGTTAACGAATATAATTCAATTAATTTTAATATTTTAAAGGCTTTAGGTTTTTATAATCCTATAGATACAAGTGATGAAGTTAAAGCTAGCGAACTCTCTTCAAAGGTAAAACCTATTTCTTTTTCTGATATTTTGGATAAAACATACAAAATTTTCCCAAATGATGTGTTTTATACACAAAAAAATGTAGGTTACGTGAATGATTTCTTTTCAAGAATCGTAGACAGTCAAAAGGAAATCATTACTTATGAGCAAAACAATCTTAATGATTTATATTTTGATAATGAAAAAGGTATTGAATTAAAAATTTCTGGTATTATTCGACCAAAAGAAGATAGTGCAATCACTTTATTATCACCAAGTCTATGTTATTCAAGTGAACTTCTCGATACTTTACAAACTTTAAAAGAAAGCAGTGCGATAGCTTCAACAATTTCAAATAACTTAATTGGAATTGACGACAAAGATAGCTACACTGAAAGAGAAAATTTTAGAAAAGATTTTAATGAATTAATCACAAAATATAACAATGGAAAAGTTGATATTAATTCAACAACTTTTAATGAGATTGCAAATAAATATTTTTCATATATCTATGTTAATGATGAATATCATGCTCATGATTCAAGTGGAAAAATA
>JAQXNS010000050.1 GCA_029098125.1 bacterium | reverse complement strand
ACTAAAAAGTCTTCAGCATTTGCAGATTCACAATTAGCAAAATATTCAGAATTTTCTTTTAAAGCCAAGATATCGTAGGAATTAATTGCTCTTTTGTATCTAATAATTTTATGTCTATCGATATTTTTAAACTCTTCTTCTGAAACGTTTATTTTTATAAAGTTGTTATCAAGTATTGATTTCTTTTCTTGAATAATTATTTTTCCTTCGTTGATGAAAATAAAGTCAGTACAAATTTTCTCAAGATCAGAAATAATGTGTGAACTTATCAAAATTGTTCTATCTTCACCATCTAAAATAAAGTTTGAAAGTAATTCACAAAATTCATCTCTTGCAACAGGATCTAACCCGTTCATTGGCTCATCAAGAATTAAAATATTTGCATTATGAGATAAAGAAATTGCAATATTGAATTTTGCTTTCATTCCTTTTGATAATTCTTTGATTTTTTTAGATGTGTCGATGTTAAAACTTTTTAAAAAGCCGAAAAACACATTTTCATCCCAGTTATCAAATGTACTTTTAAAGATTTTGTTTAAAGAATTAACTTTTAAATTATCTGGTAGACAAATTTCGTCCATTGTAAAGCCAATTTTTTCTTTCTCTACACTTGATAATTCATAAATACTCTTCCCATTCATCAAAACTGAGCCACTATCAAGGTTGATTAAACCTGTCATGCCCTTCATGGTTGTAGATTTTCCACTTCCATTAGCGCCAATAAAACCATAGATGTGTCCAGATTCGAGATGAAAACTGACATTATCTAATTTAAACTTTTCATAAGTTTTGTTCATTTCTGTAACTTCGACAAGTCTCATTTATTAGCCTCCAAAAACGCAAAACAAGCGATAGTTTTAGCATCTTTTATATCGCCATCGCGAATCATTTTTTTAATTTCATCATACGAAGCTTCAAATACTTCGACAAATTCGTTCTCATCAAGATGTGTTTTTCTTACTTCAAGTGAGTCGGCGTAATAACAATAAATAACTTCGTCGCTATAAGCACAAGTTGGATAAATTTTGCCTAAATATTTAATGTTATTTGTTTTATATCCAGTTTCTTCTTCTAATTCTCTAATTGCTGTGACTTCTGGATCTTCATTTAAATCACATTTTCCAGCTGGAAACTCAATAATTACTTCGTCGTAAGGATATCGATATTGTTTTTCTAAAATATAATTTCCGTTATCTTTTTTTGCAATAACACAACTTGCCTTACAATGTTTAATATATTCACGATAACTAATATGCCCATTTGGACATAAAACTTTATCCTTATAAACATCAATGATTTTTCCCTCATAAAGGGTTGTTGACTCTAATTTCTTCTCTTTTAAATCCATAATAATTACCTTGATAAATTATATATTATTGTCCTATATTTTCAATAAATTTCTCAAAAACCCTGCAGAACTCAACTATTTTTGTTAATATTCTGTTTTTTGTGCATAATAATTTCACTTAAAAAAGCAGTTGTACCAACTAAAACTGGAATCAAAGAAATTAAATAACCGATTGAGAAATATGTAGAGTTAGTAACATTATTTACTGTCTCTGAACCATTTGAACTAGTAGTATAAATTGTTAGAAAAAATATTCCTGGAAAATATGATTTCGAAACAATTGTGCATGGCCCACCATGAACTTTAAAATTTGAATAAACTGAATATGTAAGTAAATAATAAAAAATCAACATCCATAATAAAAAGATCATAAATAAAAAATCATAAGTTCTAAAAAATGGAAAAACAAAAAACATACAAATTAGTAATAAAGTTCCAATAACGAATGTAATTTTAATAAATGATAATGTGAAAAATAAGCTTGAACTAGAGAAAATTCCACTATTAACAGTAATTAATGAAAAGAAAAACCAAATCATCGAAATGATGAAAATAAAAAGCGTGTTTGGGAGATATTTAATATTATTTTTAAAATGAGCAATAGTTGAATCCAGTGCAACTTTGTTTGCTTCATCATTATTTAAACCACTATTTATTGCTTTTTTATACTCGTTATTAGCAAATTTATGAATTTTTGGTCGTTGAAAACTAGAAAATTTAATATTTTTTTCGATTAATATTCTCAAATCAAGATTTAACATAAAAATACCTCACATAAAATTTTACTATTTAAAAGATGAAAATAAAACATAGAAGCCTTAAAATAAAAATCTAAATAGAGTAAAATATTTCCATGCGAAATCTTGTTGATTACTTTAGTGAAAATGTAAATGTATCTTTTGAAGAATTACCATTTAATGAATTAGATGCAGCAATTTTTTCGCGTTTATCTTACATAAATTTTGATAAATTCGTTTCACCTTATAAATATCAAAAGAAAAAATTATCTAGAATTGCATCAATTATCATTAAAAACGAAACAAAAAAGACTTTTCGATTGAAAGAAGACAAAGAAATCATTCAATTAATTCAAAAATCAAAAAGATACAACGACATATATATAAAAGGATATATAAAAGACACAGATTTTGATAAAACAAAGCAATTTAGCGCAACAACTTTTATAAATTTGGATAAAAAAGGAGATAAATTTATTTTAGTTTCATTTAGAGGTACCGATGGAAGCTATGTTGGCTGGAAAGAAGACTTTGAAATGAGCTATAAAGATACAATTCCTGCTCAAATCGATGCTACAAATTATCTTAAAAAGGCTTTTAGATTCTCAAGAATTAAAAAATTATATGTTGTTGGTCATTCAAAAGGTGGAAATTTAGCAATTTATTCATCTTCAAAACTTAGAAAAAATATACAAAACAATATACAAGGAATTTATTGCTTTGATTCGCCAGGTTTTAATGAAGACTTTTTAGCTCTTAATGGATATAAAAAAATTAAAAACAAAATTTTTCACTTTACGCCACAAACTTCAATTATTGGAAGACTTCTTTTTTCAGATTACACTTCTAGCGTTTGTGAAAGTACTAAAACATTATTTTTTCAGCACAATATTTACAATTGGAAAACCGAAAACGATCATTTTTTAAAAATAGGTGGCTTTGATTTTGTATCTAATAAATTAGATTTTTATTTAAAAGACACATTAAAAAATCTTTCTTATGAAGAAAAAAAGAAATTTATCGATGAAGTTTTTAATGTTATTAAAGATTTAAGTGTCGATGGAGAAATTGCATTTGGGGATTCACTTTTAAATTTTGCTAAAAGATTTGCTAAAACACTAAAAACAAAGAGTAAAATAACCCAAGATATTATTAAATCAGTCTTTAAACATGAAAAATTTGAGGAGGAAGAAATTAAAAAAGTAACTCCTATTACAAACAAGAAAAATATTGAAGACACAATTGGAAAAATCAAAGATTTCTTTCGTGTAGAAAAAAAAGATAATGATAAAGTTGTATTAACTATTGATGAAAAATATGATGAGTAGGCTCAAAAATTCCTTTTTTAATATCAATTTTTTAAAAGAATTGATGATTTTAATAATAATCGGTGTGATTATTGGTCTTTTAATTGGAGTTTATCAACTATTTTTAACTTATGTTGTCGGACTAAATTCATTCTTTTATTCCTCGAAAAATATTTATGTAATTTTAGGCTTTTTAGCGATTGCCGTTATTCTTTCAATCCTAAATTTCATGCTTTTATCATATGCACCAGGTTGTTCTGGTTCAGGAATTCCATCATTAAAACTTGCAAACCGTGATAATAGCAGAATTGGATGGATCAAAGACATTCCAATCATGTTCATTAACTCATGTAACGCTATATTTTTAGGTTTTCCACTTGGAAGCGAAGGTCCAAGCGTAGTTATGGCAAGCAAAATTTCAACTGCAGTCCAAGATTTAACAAATATTTATGATGAAGAAATCAATGAATTAAGTGAAGGTGTCGGTTTTGGTTGTGCATTTTTATCGCCACTTGCTGGTATTTCTTACGCTTTAGAAGAAGGTAAAAGAAAGTTTAAATTTAAATCATTTTTAAAAGTATTTTTATTAATGATCATTGCATTTTTAATCACAAAATTAATCAACCATCATCACTTATTAAGCATCGAAAATGTCATTAATTTCGATTTGAATTTTTTCTCTGTCTTAATTGAAATTTTAATAATTAATGTGGGTTTAGGGCACTTTTTCATAAAATTTAACACTTTTTTGAAAAGAATTACAAAGAAATATTCCAATAATTTTTTTATAAAATATCGTTCATTTTTTGTTACTCCAATAATTATTTTATTGTCCTTTTTTACAGTAAATATGACAGGTTCTGGAGGAAAAATTATTTCATCAATTTCCACTTATACAATCATATCTTATTTAATATTTGTTTTACTTTTTAGATTTTTAAATATCAATGTTGCAGCAAATTCAAATGTAACAGGTGGACTAATTGTTCCAATTTTAAGTCTGGGTGCTCTAAGTGGACAAATCATAAATATTTATGCAACGCGATATCAAAATTTTGACCAATCAAATTGGCCAATTGTGATATTAATTTCCTCAATTATGTTATTTTCATTAATCATTAAAACTCCAATTACTGGAACAATTTTGCTATATTCAACAATAAGCTATTTAACAAATGACTATCTATCTTCATTAATCTATATTCCAATAATTTTTATAATCTATTTTATTGGAACTATATTTTCAAAAAGAATTTTAAAAGATAAATGTTTATATGATGAATTGTTATTAGAAAATGATTTTAAGGGTTAAAAAAAGCCGATTAAATTCGGCTTTTTATCAATCATTATTGTTATCAACTAAGATACAAATACCTGAAATTACACTTACAAATAGTAATATGCAAATACCAAATCCAACGCTAATTTTCTCACCGTTTTTAATTTTTTTGCAGTAAGAAAGTGTCATTGGAAGCATCCAACATAAAGGAATAATAAAGAATCCTGAACAAACAGTAGTAATAATCATGAAGACTTTAGCAATTGTTGCTAATGTTGATGGTTCACTACTTGCATTTGTTGGGACAACAGCATTTGAAGGATTTGCAGCTCCACCATTTGATGTTGGTTGGCCACATTTTCCACAAAATGAGTCATTATCATCTAATTCAGCACCACAATATACACAATATTTCATAAAACACCTCGCTTGTTTATTATGATATAACTTTTATTTAATCTATTAAATAAATATTGAATATAATTAAAATCCTTCCTAATTTCTAGGAAGGATTGATGACTATTTCTTCAATGAAGCAATTACAATATCATTCAAATTTTTAATAAATTCTGACTTGTTTTCTACATCGAAGCCTTCAAGCAACATCGCTTCATTGTATAAAACGCTAGAATATTTATTAACTAACTCTTTATCTGCTTTGATTTTGTTTAGAGTTTTGAAAATTTCATGATTTGGATTGATTTCAAGAACTTTAGAAGCTTTAGCTTGTTCACCTTGAGGGCCTTCATTCAAAGTTCTTTCCATATTTAGTGACAATCCATTTTTTGTTGAGATACAGACTGGAGATTCAACAAGTTTATTAGATAATATAACTTCATCAACTTTTCCTGTTAATGATTCTTTCATATTGTCTAATAATTCTTTGTTTTCAGCTTCAAGTACTTCAAGTTTGCTCTTTTCGTCTTCGTTTAACTCTTCCTTATCATGTTCAGAAATGTTTTTGAAGCTAATTTTTTCATATTCTCCCATCATTGAAAGAGCAAATTCATCGATGTCATTAGTTAAGAACAAGACATTGATACCATCTTTTCTAAATTTTTCAATTTCAGGAAGCATTTTAATACTTTCGATGCTCTTACCTGAAGCATAATAAATGACTTTTTGACCTTCTTTCATTTGATCTTTGTATGTTTTAAGATCAATATCTTTTTCGCTATTTAATGATTTAAAGACTAAAAGTTCACCTAATAAATCTTTTTTGTATCCATAGCTAGAATAAATTCCATACATTAAGTGGTCACCATATAATTTATAGAATTTTAAATACTTGTCGAAGTCATTATTTTTTAAGTCTTTTAATGCACCAACAACTTTCTTTTCAATCGAATCACTCATTTTTCTTAAACGAGGATCATCTTGAAGCATTTCACGTGAAATATTTAAGCTTAAGTCATTTGTATCAACAAGACCTTTGATGAATTTAAGGTAATCAGGTACTAATTCTTTAGCTTTTTCTTTAATAAATATACCTTTTATATATAATTTGAGGCCTTTTTCATAATTTTGTGAGTATAAGTCATAAGGTGCATGTGATGGAATAAAGACTAAAGAATTGAAACTGACAACACCTTCAAGATTTAAATTCAAACTTAGTAAAGGATCTTCATAATCAGAGAAGTTGTCTTTATAAAATTTATTTAAATCTTCTTCTGTGACATCTTTTTTGTTCTTTTTCCAAAGAGGAATCATTGAATTCAAAGTTTTTGTCACAACCTTTTCATCATATTCATTTTCAATTTCTTTACCATCAGCATCTTTTTTTGGTGATTTTTCTATTTCATTGAATTTGATTGGATAACGGACAAAGTCACTATATTTTTTAACTAAAGATTCAATTTCATAATCTTCAAGGAAGTTATCAAATTTTTCATCTTCAGTATCTTTTCTTAAATGCAAAACAATTTTGGTACCTGTATCTTCGATGTCACATTCATCAATTGTATAGTTAGTTTCACCGTTTGATTTAAAAACGTAACCTTTATCATTTAATGTTTTTGTGTAGACTTCAACTTCATCAGCAACCATAAAAGCACTATAAAAACCAACACCGAATTGACCAATAATATCTAAATCGTTCTTTTCTTTTGCTTCTTTGATTTTTGAGACAAAATCTTTGCTTCCACTATGAGCAATTGTACCTAAATTATTGATAATGTCTTCTTTTGACATACCAATTCCATTATCTTTAATAGTTAAAGTACGATTTTCTTTATCTTTTTCAATCCAAATCTCATAGTTCTTAGAAGGTATTTTTCCTTCGCTTGTTAATTCTAAATATTTATATTTGTCAATTGCATCGCTAGCATTTGAAATTAATTCTCTTAAAAATATTTCTTTGTTTGAATAAATAGAATTAATCATCAAATTTAATAATTCTTTACTTTCAGCTTGAAATTCTTTAGTTTCCATTTTTCATCCTCCAAAAATTAGGTGGTGATTTCTCACCAACCTATTTAATTAAAATTTTCTTTGATTCAGCTTCTTTTTCTTCTGGTTTTAATTTTGGTAAAACAATTCTTAAAATACCATTTTCGTAAGATGCTTCAATTTGTTCTTTTTTAAAATCATATCCAACGTAAAATGATCTCTTTAATTTGCCAAAAAATCTTTCATTTTTTAAATATTTATAGTTTTCAGTATTATCTTCTTTAACTGTATAAGTTATAAATAGGTATCCATCTTCGAGCTTTAAATCGATATCTTCTTTTTTTGCTCCTGGAACTTCAACATCTATAACATAACAATCATCATTTTCTTTAATAACTGATTTCATGTAACTATCCTCTAATCTACTAAAAATTCTAGTATCTTCGTCGTTAAAAAATGGAGAACCAAAATAGCCAAATTTATAATTTTCTTTATTCATTTTAAATACCTCCTAGCACTCTTAATTCTTAAGTGCTAACTATATTATAGCGCTAAATTTAGCACTGTCAATAGAAATGTGCTAAAATTTTTTAAATTATTTTAACAAAAAAATTGAAAAATTTTGAAGAAAATATCGAGGTTTTGCCGGGTTTTTGAGAAATATAAAAGTTTTCATAATAAAAGTATATTGTTAATATTAATTTATAATGAATTATGATAAAATATATTCATATTCATTAAAGAGGTATTTATAATGGAATTTACAATTAATCTCAATGGAGAGACTAAAGTTTTTAACAAAAAAATTAAACTATTGGAACTTACAAACGGCAATAAAGATATATTATGTGCAATCGTAAACGGCAAGTTACGCGAACTTGATTACGACGTTTATTATGATTCAACAATTGAGTTTTTAACAATTAAAGATCATGACGCAAATGAAATCTATGAACGCGGAATTAGATTTATTTTTGCAATGGCAACTCATTTGCTTTACCCTCAATACAGATTCAATATGTCTTACTCTATTTCTCGTTCAATTTCTGTCGTCGCTTATGTAAAAAACGAAGATAACACCATGAAAAGAATATTTTTAACCAAAAATATGGTTAAAGAAATTGAAGATAAAATGAGAGAGATAGTAGATAATGATTATCCTTTAATTAGATTGATTAAACCAAATGATGAAGCAAGGAAGATTTATCAACAATTTTCGTTAGATGATAAGTTAGAAATTTTGCAATATAGACCTGAAAAAACTGTTCACTTTTATGATTGCAATGGTTATTTGAACTACATGTATGGAAAAATGGTTCCATCATCTGGTTATTTAAAAGATTTTAAATTGCTTTATTACACACCAGGTTTATTAATTCAATATCCACGAAGTGAAAGTAATGGATTAATACCTCAGTTTAAAGATGAACCAACCTTTGCAAACGCACTAAATAGAGCTCAAGTTTGGTCGTATCGAGTCAATTTATCAACTGTTGGTCAAATTAATTCATTTATTAAAGATGATGAGCTTTCACAAGTTGCATTAATAAATATATGTGAAGATAGACACAATAGAATGCTTTGTGAATTAGGTCAAAAAATTCAAGATAATATCGATACAATTCGACTTATATGTATTGCCGGACCATCAAGTAGTGGAAAAACTACATTCGCTGATCGTCTAACAATTGAATTAAAGTCAAGAGGTATTAATCCAATCCGTATTTCAATGGATGATTACTATAAAAAGAGAGAATTTGTCCCAAAAGACGAAGATGGCAATTACGATTTTGAATCAATTGATGCTTTAAATATTGATTTATTTAACGACAATATTGTTTCTCTTTTAAATGGTGAATCAGTTTCATTACCAACATTTAGTTTCAAAAGTAATGAAACAAAATTTAATGATCCAGTTTCAATTAATAGTAAAGACCCAATTATTATCGAAGGAATTCATGCACTAAACGAATTAGCTACTGAGTCAATTCCAAAATTCTCTAAATTCAAAATTTACATTGCTCCACAAGTTCAAATGAATCTTGATGATGAAAACCCAATGACATTAACAGATGTTAGATTATTAAGAAGAATTGTTAGAGATAATCAATACCGTGGATCAAGCGCCGAAGAGACAATCGCAATGCGGCCAAGTGTAAGAAAAGGCGAATTCAAATGGATATACCACACTCAAGAAGAAGCAGATTATGTTTTTGATAGTTTTTTAAACTATGAATTATGTGTTTTAGCACATCACGCATTACCACTTTTAAGAGAAATTGATAAAGATGGTCAATATGGCATCATTGCTCAAAGATTAATTTCACTTATAAAATATTTCAAACCAATCGATGAAAAATGGATACCATGTTCATCAATTTTAAAAGAATTTATTGGTGGATCTTGCTATAGAGACGCAAAATAAAACCCAAGTTTTATTTCACTACCTGGGTTTTTAGAAAATTTTCTACAAATAAATCATGTATTTTTATTAATTGATTCATATAAATTGACTTCATTTTTTTATATGCTTCAAATTCACTCTTAGTTACATGATTTTTATAATATACTTCAAATATTTTTTCTATTCTGAAGAATGATTCATATAAATTCAAGACAGTAATTTCGAAAAAATATGATTTTTTTGAATAAAGTAATAAAGGTGAACTATGTGCAATTTCACTTGCCATTTCATAGACCTTTGAATAATCCTTTAAACCCGCAATGTTTTCAACGCCATCTCTAAAATTGAGTTTGAAGTTTTCGAATTTGTCTAAATCTTTTGCATAGTACAAATATCCATATTCAATAAATTTCTTCATATCCTTACTTTTGAGGTCTTTTTCTTTCATTTCTTGCTTAATTTGAACAAAAATTTCATCAGTTTGCTCTTTTGAATCAATTTGTCCACGATAAGCTAAAGCGTATGTGATGTGTTTAAAATACGCATCATACATTTTTGAACCGTTTTTAATGAGGCATAAAATAATACATTCATTTTCATGAAGAGTTCTCCAAGTTGAAAATGCTTCAGTTTCAAAGCCATTAATAAGCAATGAAAGGATACATTTTGACATTTTGAACGCTTTTTTTAACAAATCAGATATTAATTTTGAGTTTCTATCTGCTGATTGAATTTTGTCTAAAGATCTTAAACAAAAATTCAAATATAAATCTAAAGTAGAAATGGGTGGGTTGAATTTATTTAAAAAAGCATCAGATTTGTAATTTAATTGTTCGTTTGTTAAATATTTATCTGCGCAAATACTAGCTAAAATATCAAAAAATTCATCCTCAGATGTAATTAGAGGATTTTCTGATTGATAAAATTCAGAAGAAAGAAATTTGTACTCGTTTAAAATATATAAAATTACGACATAATTATTAACTGGTGTAAAATCGATATGATTCGCACTTTTTGCGACATCATTAATTCCATCAATTACAGTTTCATAAACGTCATACAAAAAATCTACTTTTGTCTCATTGAAACTAAAAGATTTTAGCACTTCAGAAAACTTTTCTTTAGTAAATAATTTTGTTTCCATGGATTTAATTATACCTAATAAAGTTCCAAAATAACATAAAAAAAAGAGCCCAGCGACGTGCTATTCTTGCTTGCGCTACCTTCGCCACTACAGTGCTTAACTTCTCTGTTCGGGATGGGAAGAGGTGTGTCCACTGTGTCATAGTCACCAGACTCATGTAGAGAAATAGTTCTTAATATGTTCTCTGAAAACTAGATATTTTTTCTTCGTTCTTTCTTACCCAAATTTTATTTTTTAATCTCTTAAAATCTTATGAAATTAAGTCTCTCGTTCTATTAGTAATGGTCATCTAAATGCCT